>JAZQYM010000014.1:0-65895 GCA_045633525.1 Alistipes sp.
GTCACGACCTACCGTCAATCTATAAGGAGACGGGTGAGGGTGGTCTGGCTAAGGACTTCTTTTAATTTCTTGTGATAAGGGGCACATCTGCTGCCGCTAACAAAAATAGCCACCAATGGGACGTACGCCAAGTACTACCCATCGGTGGCTTTTTTGCCGAGCGAAAGCATCTGACCCCTTCTGACAAGAAATTTGGGTCTCGCGCTTGGTAAGGTTTTTTTTGAGACCACAGAGACGAAAGAGACCACAGCGAAACAGAGTATCATCAGAATGATAATAAATTTCTCTGTTGTCCCTGTTGTCTCTGTTGTCCCTGCTGTCTCCAAATAATTAATCTCGCGCGGAGCGCACCACACTTTTAACCTTTCAGTTTTCACCTTTCGCCTCCTATCGTTATTTCCACCCGCTAATAAACTTTCGTATAAGCATTATCACTTGACGGTATAGGGCGTCTACCGTGGCGCTTACTTCGTAGACTGTATCTAAGCGACGGTTGATACGTTTAATAGTCTTGTGTAGCGAGACGAAGTATATCGCAATGGCTATTGCTACAAGTATTGCTCCCACGATAACCCATGCCAACGTAGCGCTGCAGATCAACTCCCCGAGCCACAGCGCAAGTGCCATAGTCAGGGCAAAGACCCCGACAATTATGGCACACATAAACAAAATTAACGACACAGCATTAATCCCTTTTAGAGCTATTCATCGCAATCGCAGTCATCGCCATAGCATTCGCAGTGGCCATTGTGCGTCTTGTGATTAAACGCTGTGCGCAACTTGCCGCGCAACTCCTTACCAGACTGTGGTGTTACAAGCATTGCCACCGCAGCTCCTACAACAGCGCCACCAAGCGCAAGTAGTAGACAAACCGAACTCTTTTTCATAATCTTAACCTGTTAAAAGAAAGTGTTGAAAACAATTTCACTAAGTTTACTTGCAAAACGCACGCCATAGTCTATAATATTTCTTATATTTGCGCTATGAAATCAGCACTCAATATTGTCGCCTTTACCGGGCATCGCTCCTACGATAACTCGGCGGAGGAGATGCTACGCTCCACGGTGGTAGATCTCTATGCCGAGGGTGTACGCATCTTTCGTGTGGGTATGGCTGAGGGCTTCGACCTCGCTGCTGGTGAGGTGGTGGTCGAGTTAATGGAGTTGCACGATGATATTGTGCTGGAGGCGTATGTGCCATGGCCTATGTTTAGTGCTCGTTTCGGGAGGGAGGATAAGGCGAGATACGATGCTATTATCTCTAAGGCTCAGGTTATTAGATATTCAGGTTTCGCCTTTCAAACCAATATATTTCACCTTAGAAACGATATGCTCGTAGATGGTGCTGGCTATCTTGTGGCGTGGTGGAATGGCTCGCGCAGCGGTACGGGCTATACCGTGAGTCGCGCCCGTAGGCTGCAGGCAAAGATTATAAATTTGCATCCCGGGTCGGTGGTGGAGCAGAGATTACTATAGTCATAAAGATTGTTATAAACTTGTTAAATTTCGTCATCATTAGTACAAATACTACCTTTTGTATAGCAAAAACACTATATATTTGCCCCCAGATTACTAATAACAGAAAATATGAAAATGAAGAACTATCTTTTAGCAATCGCAGCGTTGGTGATGTCGCTATCGGCATCGGCGCAGAGTAATAACACTTTTGCCCAAGAGCAGATGTCTTTGTCGGGTTATCTTCAGGGTGGCTTCCAAACCTCAAATGATGATCCATCATCTACCTTCTATTTAAAGCGTGCGCGTGTGAGCCTTACGGGTAATGCTAAGGAGGAGAAGATTGACTATCGCTTGCAGGTAGATATGGCTGGCGATCCAAAGATTTGCGACCTCTATTTCCGCTACAAGCCATCTTCGGCGTTCGGTATACAGTTGGGTCAGTTTAAGATTCCATTTGCTATTGAGAATGATATCTATGGTCCTACAACCGTGGAGCTTATCGATTACTCGTATATCACAACCCTCCTTGCGCGTAATGCTAACAGATTTGATGGTATTGCTGCTACAGGTCGTGATATTGGCTTCCAGGTATATGGTGGCTTTGGCAATAATAAGGATTATAAAACTCTAAGCTATAACCTCGGTATCTTCAATGGTACGGGTATAAACAAAAACGATGATAATAATGCAAAAGATATTGTAGCTCGCCTTATCTATAAGCCATCTAAGGAGTTGTCTGTGTCTGGCTCAGTGATGATTACCGAGACAAACGCTGGTCCTGCTACAATAAAGTCTAATAGAGCGGCATTGGGTGTTATCTATGATACTAAAGACTTTATCTTCCGTAGCGAATATGCTGGTGCTCAGTTTGACGATGCGGACGACTATGATGTAAGTACCTTCTACCTATTAGGTGGTTATAAGATTAAGAAGGATTGGATGCTTGTGGCGCGTTACGAGACTCTTAGTCAGGGCAATCTAAATAGTGGTATTGCCCAAGATCGTGTGACTGTAGGTGCTGTATTTAAGCCATACTCATTCCTTCGATTCCAACTCAACTATTCAATTGAGCAGAGTGGCCTTAAGAATAGTGACTATCGAGACAAGGCAAGCGGTCTTAATCTGATGTTAACGGCGATTTTCTAACACCGAATACCACATACATAGATGAAACGGTTTTTAACCGAGGATTGGGTTGTGACTTTCCTAAGCATCCCACTCCTCACCCTCGCGATGCTCTCTTCTCTACTACCTGGAGGAGGTCCAAAAATACCTGAAACACTTATCACAGCCGAGGCGTGGCTCAATATCGGAGCCTTCTTTCTTATAGCCTTAGCCCTGCTCTTTGTGGGTAATAAGGTGCTCGGTCGTCCAATGAAGGGACTGTTATTGTCCTTTATCGTAATCTTTGCTATTGCGGTGTTGGCGCAGTGGGTGGCAAAGCTTGAGGCGGTTAAGTTCTACGGCTTTGAGGCGGTCTTCTTCTCGGTTATCTTCGGTTTGATTATACGCAACCTCTTCAAGGTGCCCGAGTGGCTTAAGCCTGCGATTCAGGGCGAGTTCTTTATAAAGATTGGCGTTGTCTGCCTGGGTGCTACGGTGTTATTCTCCGATGTTATGAAATCGGGCGCTGCGGGTCTTATTCAAGCGATCTTGGTGGTTGGTATCGTCTGGTCGTTCGGCTACTGGCTTGCTCGAAAACTTAAGGTTAATGAGGCTACAGCTATGACCTTGGCGAGTGGCTGCTCTATCTGTGGAGTATCGGCCTGTATCACAGCGGCAGGAGTTGCAGGAACAGATAAAAAGCACCTCTCCTACATTATTTCGGTAGTGCTTATTGTTGTGGTGCCGATGATATACCTAATGCCTTGGATAGCAAATGCTATCGTTCCGCTTATGGTGGATGACCCAACCATCCAAAAGGAGATTATGGGTGCTTGGATAGGTGGTACTATCGATACCACCTCGGGTGTTGTTGCCTCTGCTGAGTCGGTGGGTCAGGTGGCTGAAAATACTGCCGTTGTGGTTAAGGCTACACAGAATGTGCTTATCGGTGTTGTGGCATTCTTTATAGCCCTCTACCTCTCGACACGTTCTAAGACGGCTGCTAATATTAACCGCCCATCACTCTCTATTGTATGGGAGAAGTTTCCTAAGTTTATCCTTGGCTTTCTCTTTGCATCGGCTCTCTTTAGCATTATGCATACACAGGGGCTCCTACATTCAAGTGATAAGACTCTTGCCAAGAATTTCTCAACATTCTTTTTCTCCCTATCCTTTGTCTGTATAGGAATGGATACCCGTCTTAAGGATATTGTCTCTCGCGAGAACCGACGAATCCTCCACGCATTCCTCGGTGCTCAGCTCTTTAATATCATTATTACGGGTGTGATTGCGTGGGTTATATTTGGCCTACTTAAACCTCTATTTTAATTTCTTGTGATAAGGGGTCATCTTCGACTCTTCAGTCAAACTGGCGAATGGGAAATACGCTTAGTATGTCCCATCCGCCAGTTTTCGTGTCAGAGCCAAATCTGACCCCTTCTCGCAAGAAATTCGGTAGTGCAGCCCTGTATGTCTGTGTTTATTTCGCTTTTGCAAGCGACAGCTACGCTGAAAGGGCAAAAGCGGCAGAAGCGGCAAAAGAAGTTTTGCTAATTACTAATTCTCCCTTTTAGGCCTCTAAGGCCCCTCAGGCCCCTTTATAAATCTTGCGCGAAGCGCACCATACTTTTCCGTTTTTCCCTTTCACTTTACTTGCGTATCATCTCCACAAGGGTTGTGCAGCCATCCTCTAATAGGTCGAGTACAAGTTCAAAACCTTCGTGACCCTCGTAATATGGGTCGGGGATATAGGACCAGTCGGGGTTGTGGCGTAAGAACTCCCTAAAGCGGTAGATTTTCTGCTGAGCCTCACGGTCGGGGGCAAGGCGAAAGAGGTTTTCGTAATTGTTGTCGTCCATAGCGATAACCATATCAAACTTCTCGAAGTCGCCTTCGCGTACCTGTCGCGCGCGGTGCGTCATAGGGATGCCTCGTGCCTCGGCAGCACGACGCATACGAGGATCCGAAAGCTCGCCACTATGGCCACCATATGTGCCCGCAGAGTCAATCTCCACCATATCACTTAGCCCCTCTCTATCCACCAAAACTCTCAACATCGCCTCTGCCGCAGGGGAGCGGCATATATTTCCGAGGCAGACAAAAAGTATTCTCTGTTTCATACTGCAAATATAGGAAAAAGTTACCAACTTCATCGCTCCATTTAATTAAATCTAAACAAAAATATGCTCCAAACTATACACATAGTGTATATCAAAATTCAGTGCAACAAAATCTAAAAATGGTGCCGCAGATTGGGGAAAAATATATATCTTTGCGTTGAACTCGAATGGTGGTGTTAGGGAATGCCGCATGGTTACCCTGGCTGAGATTATACACATTGCACCAGTACAGATAATGCTGACGCTGGAAGTTTGGAGTCATCTTTAATGGTACTTGCCGTACCACTATTTTGAGCATATACAGTAACCTTAAAATAGTGGTATGAAGCAGACTAAAACCTACCCCGTAGTATTATCCATCGCCGGCTCCGACTCCTCGGGTGGGGCGGGTATTCAGGCCGATCTTAAAACATTCTCGGCACTTGGCGTGTATGGAGCTACAGCCATCACAGCCATCACAGCACAAAATACGCAAGGTGTTCACTCCCAATTAGCCATTGACCCACAGATGGTCTATGAGCAGATTGTTGCTGTTGTTGAGGATCTACACCCCTCGTTTATCAAGATTGGGATGCTCTCCAATGCAGATATTGTCAGGGTTGTGGCTAAGGCACTAAGCAGATACACGATTCCTGTAATCCTCGACCCTGTTATCGTATCAAGCACAGGGCATCGCCTTTTATCCATTGAAGCACAAGAGGTTATCAAGAGCCAACTCCTTCCTCTATCTCTGCTTGTTACGCCCAATATTCCAGAGATGGAGGCGCTCACAAATCACCCTGTCGACACCTACGAGCATAAGGTGGAGGCCTCAAAAATTCTCTTTGACTATGGCGCTAAGGCTATACTCCTCAAAGGAGGCCATGAGGAGGGCGAGCGGAAGAGTGATATTCTATTTACAAATAGCCAATCGGGCATAGAGAGTGAAATTTTCACCTCCGAGAGTGTTGCTACGCGAAACACTCACGGCACGGGTTGTACACTTTCATCTGCTATCGCTGCATTTATGGCGCGTGGTTGCGGTATGGTTGAGGCTATAGCCGAGGCAAAGAGTTTTATTACCGAGGCTATTCGTAGTGGTGCTGATATAGTAATAGGACACGGCATAGGTCCTGTAAATCACGGTTTTAATCCTAAACAGATGATGGTCTATGAGAGTAGAGAACTATAAATTGCAATTTATCACGCACCACAACGAGCGCTACTCCTATATCGACTCGGCGCGTATGGCATTGGAGGGTGGGTGTCGGTGGATTCAGCTGCGTATGAAAGAGGCTCGTGAGGCTATTTTAGAGAGTGCTGCCATCACAATCCAGAGGATGTGCAGGGAGTATGGCGCAACCTTTATCATAGATGATAATGTGGTACTTACCAAGCGTATAGGCGCAGATGGTGTACATCTGGGCAAGAATGATATGCCTGTTTCTGAAGCCCGCAAGATGCTCGGCGAGGGGTATATTATTGGCGCTACGGTAAACACCTTCGATGACATAGTAAACGCGCTACACACCGCCACGCCCGACTACTTCGGTTGTGGCCCATTCCGCTACACCTCTACAAAGCAGAATCTTGCACCGATACTTGGTCTTGAGGGTTATCGCGATATAATCGGAAAGATGCGCGAGCGCAATATTGAGATACCGCTCATTGCCATTGGTGGCATCACAAAGGGTGATATACCCGAATTGTTGAGATGCGGTGTTAATGGCATAGCCCTAAGTGGTAGTATCATAGGTGCTAAGGAGCCTGTAATGGAGATGCGTAGTATTGCAAAAACAGTATATAACAAACCTATAAATTTAATGTAACATTATGATTGAAAGAAATGTATCACACGGTATTATCTCTACCTATTTCAACAAGTTGGAGAAGAATTTGGATTTGGATGTAGCCATCGTAGGTGGCGGACCTTCGGGCATTGTTGCAGCCTACTATCTTGCTAAGGCGGGATTGAAGGTTGCGCAGTTCGACAGAAAGCTATCGCCCGGTGGTGGTATGTGGGGTGGTGCTATGATGTTCAACCAGATTGTCGTTCAAGAGGAGGCGCTACATATTATCAAGGAGTTCGATATCAACTATGAGCAGTATGACGATAACCTCTATGTTATGGACTCTGTGGAGAGCACCGCAGCACTGCTCTATAAGGCTGTGCACGCTGGCGCAACAATCTTTAACTGCTATTCGGTTGAGGATGTGATATTTAAGAATGATGAGGTTAGTGGTGTCGTGGTTAACTGGACCCCAGTGCTTAGAGAGGGTATGCATGTAGACCCGCTTAACATTATGGCTAAGTGTGTTATTGATGGCACAGGCCACGATAGCGAGATGTGCTGCACTGTAGCGCGCAAGAATGGTATTCGTCTTGCTACCGACACGGGAGCAGTTATAGGCGAGCGTTCGTTGGATGTTGTTGCGGGCGAGGAGGAGGTTGTAAACGGCACCAAGGAGATATATCCAGGTTTGTATGTATGCGGTATGGCTGCTTCGGCTGTTAGTGGAACACCTCGTATGGGCCCTATCTTTGGTGGTATGTTGCTATCTGGCAAAAAGGTTGCCGACCTCATTATCGAGAAGCTAAAAGGATGAAAATTATTGCGATAACAACACCCAAAATCATATCCGACGATGGTTGTATAATTAGAGGATTGCTCGACAATGGTGTCGATATTGTTCATCTTAGAAAACCCAATTCGGATGCTGACGAATGTCGGAGGATATTGTCCGCTATCGATATAGAGTATAGACAGAGGATAGTAATTCACGATTACCCGGAGCTCTATGCGGAGTTTTCGCTAAAGGGTATTCACATAAACAGAAATGTTGTAGCTCTGCCCAACGGGTATAACGGCTCTAAGAGTCGCTCTTGTCACTCGTTTGAAGAGTTGGTGCGGTATAAAGATGACTACGATTATCTCTTTTTAAGTCCGATTTTCGATAGTATATCTAAGGTTGGGTATCGCTCGGCTTTCGATGAGGATGAGTTGTATAGAGCCTCAATCTCCGGAATCATAGACAAGAAGGTTATAGCCTTAGGCGGTGTGACGTTTGATAAAATAGACTATCTTAAGAAATTGAACTTCGGGGGAGTGGCAATGTCTGGTGCTTTGTATGGTATTGAGGGAATCAAGAGCCTTCGTGATATTTATAGATACAAATAGTAGATAAATCGATGCACTACGATCCTGTAATGTGTAAATGGCGACCACACATATAATTGGTGGTTGCCATTTATCTTTTGTAGTTAATATCTATTTGATTTACAAGGTTCTGTCTGTGTTTGTAAAGATTGCGTGTCGTGCTTTGCATTGCTGGCAATAGCTGTGAATTATATGTGGTATTAATGGCGTGGTTGACATATTTTTCTCTGTTGACAATATGGGTGTGTGAGGATGTTTGCTTATATAGATTTTTTTTACTACCTTTGTCGCGTTGTATCTATACCTAAGGTATAGAGATGACGCTTTCGAGTAGCGAAAATGTAAAATTAAGATATGAAGATAGCATTAGCTCAGCTCAATTACACCGTTGGCGATATCAAGGCCAACAGTGAGAAGATTATCACTGCAATCAACAACGCTAAGGAGGCAGGTGCTGACCTTGTGGTGTTTGCAGAGTTTGCAGTGTCTGGAACTCCAGCTTACGGACTTCTAACCAAGACAACATTCCTAACCATTTGCGAGGAGGCTGTGGAGAACATTGCCTCAAAGTGTAAGGGTATCGCCGCTATTGTCGGTACGCCATACCTTACCGTAGAGGGCCCTATCAGTGCTGCTGCCTATATCGATGGCAAGGGTAATGTCGAGTATATTGGCAAGCGTCATGTGACTGCGCGCCGCGAGATGGGTTACATCGTTGGCTCCTCAATCGGCAGTCACAACATCACCATTGGTGACGAGACCTTGAATGTGGTTGTGGGCGACGACCTTAGTTACATGGAGGATGTAGACGAAGCTGTGGATCTCGTAATTTCGGTAAATTCGCGTCGCTACGGCAAGGGTATCCTATCGCGCCGTTTTGACAAGGTTAGCCGTTTAGCATTTAGCGAGGGTAAGCCTCTTGTAATCGTTAACCAGGTTGGTGGCTCGGGTAACATCGTCTACGATGGTACATCGGGCGTGTTGGATAACGAGGGTCATCTTGTATTGTTGCTTAAGAGCTTCCAGGAGGATATGCAGATATTCGACACTAAGGCTGAGAACAAGTCTTTCGAGGTGCCTTTCACATCCTACAAGGATCGTACTCGTATGATTTACGAGGCTGCTTGCTTGGGTCTTCGCGACTACTTCCACAAGAATGGTTATCGCAAGGCGTGTGTGGGTCTCTCGGGTGGTATCGACTCATCTGTAGTAGCCTGCTTGGCTGTAGGTGCTTTGGGTAAGGAGAATGTTCGTGTGCTCCTTATGCCATCGCCATTTACCCCTAACGATAGCGTTGAGGATGCAAAGAAGCTTGCCGAGAATCTTGGTGTGGAGTATAGCGTATTGCCAATTATCGAGGCTTACAACGCTATGGTGGCTACATTGCAGCCTGTAATCGGTGGTACTGAGTTTGATGCTACTGAGGAGAATATCCAGACTCGTATTCGTACAACGATGCTTATGGCATTGCAGAATAAGACGGGTTATATGTTGCTTAACTCGTCAAATAAGAGCGAGAACGCTCTCGGTTGGTGTACCCTCTATGGCGATACTGCTGGTACATTCAGCCCTACAGGTGATTTGTACAAGGGTGAGATCTACGACTTGGCTCGATATATCAACTCGGCATTTGGTGATGTTATTCCAGATGCTATCATCAACAAGGAGCCATCGTCGGAGTTGCGCCCAGACCAGAAGGATAGCGACTACTTGCCTCACTACGAGGTTATCGATGCAATCCTCTTCCGTATGATTGAGAAGAAGCAGCACCGTGAGGAGATTATCAACGCGGGCTTCGACTCGGCTGTGGTGGAGAAGATTCATAAGATGGTTATGGAGAACGAGAAGAAGCGCTATCAGTTCCCACCAGTGTTGCGCCTCTCACCTTGTGCCTTTGGTCACGAGTGGCTTATGCCATTGGTAAACCACTACTGCGACTAAATAGGCCCCCAAGAGGATGAGTTCTACCTTGCAACATAGAGGTGTGGTTACGCGTGTTGAGGCTCAGACTGTTGTCGTGAGTGTCGTGGCGCAGAGCGCTTGCGCAGGGTGCCATGCTAAGGGTATATGTGGCGAGAGTGGTGCGGAGCGTGTGATTGTTGTTAAAACCTCTAACGCCTCGGAGTATAGCGTTGGCGAGAGTGTTGTGGTGGCACTGCAGAGGCAGTCTATGGCACTCGTGTCGGTGGTCTGGGGTTATGTAGTCCCTCTTGTAGTGTTGCTTGCGGTCTTGTTTGGCTCGGTATCACTCGGTCTATCGGATGGCATTGCGGCTCTTTCGACTATTTTGGCTGTCGTCATCTATTATGTGGGGCTATATGTTGCTCGTAGAGTATTTGAACGAAAGATAGAATTTACAATTTTTAAGGAGTAATGAACACTTTAGTATTGACAGTCCTAACACTTGGCGTGTTGGGTATTTTGCTTGCTGTCATCTTGTATTTCGTAGCACAGCGATTCAAGGTTGAGGAGGATCCTCGTATCGACGATGTGGAGAAGATGTTGCCTGGCGCAAACTGCGGTGGTTGTGGCTTTGCTGGTTGCCGTGCGATGTCTGAGGCGTTGGTTGGCAGAGATAATATCGCGTCGCTATACTGCCCTGTGGCTGGTGGCGATACTATGAAGGCTATTGCGAACTTCTTGGGAAAGGTTGCCCCAGAGAAGGAGCCTATGGTCGCTACAATGCGTTGCGGTGGTACTTGCGACAAGCGCCCTAAGGTTAATCACTACGATGGTGCGTTGAACTGCGCTGTGGTAAATACATTCTACGTTGGTGAGTCGGCTTGTGCCTTCGGTTGTATTGGCTATGGCGACTGTGTTCATGCTTGTTCATTTGGTGCGTTGAAGCTTAACTCTGAGACAGGTCTTGTGGAGGTTGATGCCGATAAGTGTACTGCTTGTGGCGCATGTGTTAAGGCTTGCCCTAAGGGTCTTATTGAGTTGCGTAAGAAGTGGCCTAAGAATAGAGCTATATATGTAGCTTGCCGTTCGAAGAACCGTGGTGCTGTGGTACTTAAGGCGTGCAAAGCAGGTTGTATCGGTTGTGGTAAGTGCGCTAAGGTGTGTGCCTTTGATGCTATCACCATCGAGAGCGACTTGGCATATATTGACTATGAGAAGTGTAAGTTGTGCCGTAAGTGCGTTAATGAGTGCCCTACAGGTGCAATTAAGATTGTGAATATGGATCCGCTACCAAAAGAGCCTAAAGTTGCTCCTGCGGTAAAGAGTGAAACTAAGGCTGAGGCAAATAAGTAGTAATATGAAGACATTTCCAATAGGTGGTATTCACCCCAACGATAATAAAGAGTGGAGCAAGGATAAGGCTATCGAGGTATTGGAGTTGCCTGCAGAGGTGAGAATACCTATGATTCAGCATATCGGTGCGCCATCAACACCAGTAGTAAGTAAGGGCGATAAGGTGCTTGCAGGACAGCTTATTGGTCAGGCTGTAGGCTTCGTATCGGCAAATATTCATTCGCCAATCTCTGGTACTGTGACAGCTATTGATGCTCTGCCTAATGGTCAGGGTCAGCGTAGAATGATGGTTGTTATCAAGCGCGAGGGCGATGAGTGGGTTGAGGGCGTAGATCTCTCGCCAGAGCTTAAGCGTGAGTGCGTACTCGAGCCCACAGAGATTATCGCAAAGATTAAGGATGCAGGTATCGTAGGTCTTGGTGGTGCGCAGTTCCCTACACACGTCAAGCTTACAATTCCTGAGGGTCAGAAGGCTGAGGTGTTGATTATCAACGGTGTAGAGTGCGAGCCCTACCTAACATCAGACTACCGCAATATGATCGAGCGTGGTGAGATGTTGCTTACTGGTGTGGAGATTACAATGCGTGCTTTGGGTGTTACACGCGCTATTATAGGCGTTGAGAATAATAAGCCAGATGCTATTGAGCATCTTCGCAATATCATCAGTCGCGACAACTACCGCGGTATCGAGGTTATGCCGTTGAAGTTGCGTTACCCACAGGGTGGTGAGAAGCAGCTTATCGCAGCTGTAACTGGTCGTCAGGTGGCACCTCCACCAGCACTTCCAATCTCTGAGGGTGCTGTGGTGTGCAACGTCTCTTCGGCAATTGCAATCTATGAGGCTGTGCAGAAGAATAAGCCTTTGGTTGAGCGAGTAGTGACCGTTACGGGTAAGACACTTAAGTCTACGCATAACTACTTGGCTCGCTTCGGTACCTCGGTAAGTAGCCTTTTAGAGCTTGCAGGCGGTATTCCTGAGGAGGATGTTAAGATCTTGAATGGTGGTCCTATGATGGGTCGTGCTATTGTAGATGTTACGGCTCCACTTATCAAGGGTTGCTCTGGTATCACCATTATCAGTGGTGCTGATGCTGCTCGAGGCAAGGAGATGTCTTGTATCAAGTGTGCAAAGTGTGTTGCTGCATGTCCTATGGGTCTTGAGCCATACTTGCTTTCTAAGTTGGCTAAGTTGCAGAAGTGGGATATGGCAGAGGAGCATAATACTGTAGATTGTATCGAGTGTGGCTGTTGTTCATACACTTGCCCATCGAATCTTCCGCTTTTGGACTATATCCGTATCGGTAAGCAGACCGTGATGACCAACATACGTGCGCGCGCGGTTGCGGATAAAAAGTAGTACTAACGAGAATAAGATAAAAATATAATTATATGGCAACCAGAATTTTTGCTTCACCCTCACCACACATCCACGGAGGAGAGAGCACTCGCCGTATTATGGGCGATGTAGCCTTGGCGCTACTCCCAGCATTGGCAGTGTCGATATATATCCTCGGTATGCGTGCGCTCTTTATCACTGCTGTTGCGGTGGTTAGCTGTGTGGTGTTTGAGTATCTCATTAATCGCCTCTTTTTAAAGCGCGGATCTACCATTGGTGACCTCTCAGCAGTTGTTACCGGTCTGCTTCTTGCCTTCAATCTCCCAGTGGGTATTCCTTGGTGGATTGTTGTTATTGGCGCTTTGGTGGCAATAGGTATTGGTAAGATGACCTTCGGTGGTTTGGGCTGCAACCCATTCAATCCTGCGCTTACGGGTCGTATCTTCTTGCTTATCTCCTACCCTGTGCAGATGACCGATTGGACTACAGGTGTGCCTGATGCACTCTCTGGTTCTACGCTGCTTGCTGAGGTTAAGTACAACCCTTCGATGCTCTCGGAGGTTGACTTCTTGCACATGTTTGGTGGTCACATGAATGGTTCGTTGGGTGAGATTGGCTCGTTGGCGCTTATCCTCGGTGGTATCTACCTCTTGTGGCGTAAGGTTATCACATGGCATATTCCAGTTGCAGTATTAGGCACAATGGCAATCTTCGCCGCTTGTGTAGGTATTGGCAAGGGTGATTTGGTATATCAGCTTCCATTGTTCCACATCTTGGCTGGTGGTGCTTTGCTTGGTGCTATCTATATGGCTACCGACTACTCGACTTCGCCAATGACACATAAGGGTATGATTATCTATGGTGTAGGTATCGGTCTTCTTACGATGATTATCCGTTTGTGGGGTGCCTATCCAGAGGGTATGTCGTTTGCGATATTCATTATGAATGCTGCGACACCTATTATAAATAAGTATTGTCGTCCTAAGCGCTTCGGCGTGAAATAATCGGGAGAGTATGAAGAGTTCACTACGAAATATGGTCATTGCGCTGTTTGTGATAACAGCGGTATCGGCGCTCCTTGTGGCTGTAGTCAACGACGTTACTAAGGGTGCTATCGAGCTTAGCCAGCAGCAGGCTAAGGATGCGGCAAAATATAAGGTGCTTGGCGTTACCTCTGAGGAGGCTATCGTGTTGGGCGATACTACATGCTGTATCGGTGACTTTGAAGTTACTGTGAGCACCGTTGTGAGCAAGGCTGATAATTCAGTTGTAGGCTACGCTGTTGAAGCTCCAAGCATTACTAAGAGTGGTTATGCAGATCGCATTACTCTTATGGTGGGTTTCAAGGAGCAGGATGGCGATGCTATTGTGAATAGTGTCGAGGTGCTATCGCAGAAGGAGACACCTGGTCTTGGTGCTAATATGACTAAGCCTGGTAATAGTCTTGAGCGAAGTGTTGTAGGTAAGGGCGCTTCGTCGCTAAAGTTCAGCGTCTCTAAGGAGGGTGGCTCGTTCGATGCCCTTACAGGCTCAACAATCTCCTCTCGTGCCTACGCTAACGCTGTGGAGACTGCCTACGCAGGTTATCTCTGGGCTATAGGTGCTTTGGATACTACTGCCGAGGCTATTGAGGCAGCACCTTCAGGTGCATCAGTCTCATACGAGAATCTAACAAATGAGCCAGAGGCTCAGAAAGGAGAGCAGGATAATGAGTAAGCTTCAGATTATAACAAAGGGTATTCTTAAGGAGAACCCAACCTTTGTGCTTATCTTGGGTATGTGCCCTACGTTGGGTGTTACCTCGTCGGCAATCAATGGTATGGGTATGGGTGTGGCTACTATGGCTGTACTTATTATGTCGAATATCGTGATTTCGTTGATTAAGAGCCTTATTCCCGATAAGGTGCGTATTCCAGCCTTTATCGTTGTCATCGCATCATTCGTGACTATTATCGAGATGCTTATGCAGGCATACCTCCCATCGTTGTATGCATCGTTGGGTGTATTTATTCCACTTATCGTGGTAAACTGTATTATCTTGGGTCGTGCCGAGGCCTTCGCTTCGAAGAATGGTGTCTTGGACTCAGCCCTTGATGGCATTGGTATCGGCTTGGGCTTTACTATCTCGCTTACGGCTATCGGTGCTGTGCGTGAAGCTATTGGCGCTGGTGCTATCTTCGGCTACTCATTTGCTGATGGTGTGACACCATTGTTGTTTATCCTTGCTCCAGGTGGTTTCTTGGTGCTTGGTTATTTGATGGTATTGTTTAACAAAGTAGCAAAACGATAAATCCCTATGAATCTATTAGTTGCAGAGAATATTTCGAGCGAGGTGCTAAATGGCTTCGCCACAGGTAGCGTTAGCGTTCAGACCATTACGCTATTTGCCATCGTTATCGGTGCTATCTTTGTTAATAACGTGGTGCTCTCGCAGTTCCTTGGTATCTGCCCATTCCTCGGTGTCTCATCTAAGGTTGAGACCTCATTTGGTATGGGTATGGCTGTAACTTTCGTTATGGCGCTATCATCTGTAGTTACTTGGTGCTTGCAGCAGTATGTACTCGTACCTTTTGGTATCGAATATATGCAGACCATCACCTTTATCCTTGTTATTGCTGCCCTTGTGCAGATGGTTGAGATTGTGCTTAAGAAGACCTCACCAGCCCTATATCAGGCTCTTGGTATCTTCCTTCCACTTATCACTACTAACTGCGCAGTGCTTGGTGTTGCTATTATCTCGGTGCAGAAGGATTTTGACCTTCTTACTGGCGTTATCTACTCGGTTGCTACCGCGCTTGGTTTTGCCCTTGCGCTAATCCTCTTTGCCGGTATCCGCGAGCGTCTCGAGGTTGAGGATACGCCTAACGCAATGCGTGGTGTACCTATTGCACTTATCGCAGCAGGACTTTTGGCGATGGCGTTTATGGGTTTTGCTAATGTGGTTCCCCTCCCATAAATTTTCGTGATAGCGGCGCATCTGCGTCACATCTCTAAAATTATACCACTCAGGGCTGTAGGTCAACTACTATCCCTGAGTGGTCTCTTTTTATTACTCCTCGTTAGTTATTATAAGCTTCTTGCTATTGACAAACTCGGGATCTTTCTCTGCCGTGATTACATCAATGCGAGGGGCATTTTGTGGCATTACCACCTTTAGCTCTGGTAGCTTCTTGCCGTCTGCCATCTGTGCGCTAACCTTCTTTGCGCCGCTCTCCTCTGTGGTTGCGGTCTTGTTCTCTTTCTGGTTGCCACCGCATCCAACCATTAGAAGTGTGGCAAGAATTAATACTCGTTTCATCGTCGATACTTATTATTACTCTTTTTAAACTTAGCATCTCGTTGTTGTGGCTTCGCCACTCGGCGCTTCTCCTCTGGGAGTGTGCCACCGAAGAAGTAGCTCTTCTGTCGTCGCTTATCCTCTTGTGTGCGTGCTACGTAGACCTCCTCGCCAGTGTATGGGTTGATGCCCGTGTAGAACATCACCGACGATAGAGTCATAGGTGTAGGTGTTAAGTCTTGAACCTGCTCGAGGTTGAAGTGTAGGCGACCGAGGACTTTATCTGCCAAGGCGCGCATATCGCGCTCCTCGCAGCCTGGGTGCGACGATATAAAGTATGGGATAAGTTGATACTTAAGCTCCTCCCTACGGCATATCTGCTGGAAGCGGCGATTCATATCCTCGAACATACTGAACGAGGGCTTACGCATAAGTTTCAACACGCGCTCCTCTGTATGCTCGGGTGCTACCTTCAAGCGACCCGAGGTGTGATACTTAACCACTGTCTCGAAGTATGGCGAGTCGTCGAATAAGTCGTAGCGGATACCACTGCCGATAAATGCTTTTTTGATGCCCTTGACCTCGCGAATCTTGCGATAGAGTTCGAGCAATGGGCGGTGGTCGTTATTCATATTTGGGCATAGCTTAGGGTGAAGGCACGATGGGCGCTTACAGCGCTTACATAATGCCTCGTCCTTGCCACGCATACGGTACATATTTGCCGATGGCGCACCAATATCCGAGAGGTAACCCTTGAAGTCGGGCATCTGGCTCACGCGCTTAACCTCCTCAAGAATGGAGCGCTCCGAGCGAGAGTTGATAAACTTTCCCTGGTGTGCCGAGATGGTGCAGAAGGAGCAACCTCCGAAGCATCCGCGGTGGATGTTTATCGAGTGCTTGATCATCTCCCACGCAGGGATATCGCCCTTGCCCTTATATCGTGGGTGTGGTGCGCGCTCGTATGGTAGGTCGAAGGAGTGGTCGAGCTCCTCGGTAGTGAGGGTCTCGTGTGGCGGTGTGATAACAACGTATCTATCGCCACTCTGCTCCACAAGCGTGGTGTTGCACTCCATCATATTACTAAGAGTCTCTATCTCAGTAAAATTCTTGCCAAATTTTGTCTTGTCCTTAACACACTCCTCGTATGAGTTGAGCACAATGGTCTTGCCGTTATATAGTCGCTCCACATACTCCTTGTCGCACATAAAGCCTACTTGGCGAAGACCTCTAAGCAGCTTCATATTAAAGCCGTTGCGCATAGCCTTAGCAACCTCACGAATAGGCTTATCGCCCATGCCATACACCAGGAGGTCGGCACCCGAAGTCTCGAGGATTGAGCGCTGTAGCTTATCGCTCCAGTAGTCGTAGTGGGTCAAACGGCGTAGGGATGCCTCGATACCGCCCACAACAACTGGCGTGTGGGGGTATAGCTTCTTAAGAATCTTAGTATAGGTATCTACCGTGCGGTCGGGGCGGAAACCAGCCTTGCCACCAGCCGTATAGGCATCGTTTGAACGTAGGCGTAGGTTTGCAGTATAGTGGTTGACCATAGAGTCCATAGCTCCAGCCGATACTGCAAAGAAGAGACGCGGCTTGCCCAACTTCTTAAAATCGCGAAGGTCGTCGCGCCAGTTAGGCTGTGGCACGATAGCAACACGATAGCCCTCAGCCTCGAGGATGCGACCTATAACAGCAGCACCAAAGGCGGGGTGGTCGATGTAGGCATCGCCCGTGAAGATTATGACATCGAGCTCGTCCCAGCCGCGAGCCTCAACCTCTTTGGTTGTTGTAGGTAGAAACATACTTACTAACTTTATATTTCGTCAAGGTCCATGCCTACAGCATCGGTGTAGGTGTCCCACTTCTGGAGCACAGCCTTTATATCCTCCGGAAGCTCCGATTCGAACTGCACATATTTACCCGTAGTAGGATGGTTGAAACCTAAGGCTCGGGCGTGCAGCGCCTGGCGTGGTACTAATTTAAAGCAGTTCTCGATAAACTGCTTATACTTCATAAATGTTGTGCCCTTAAGGATGCGGTTGCCACCATAGCGCTCATCGTTGAAGAGTGGATGACCCTGCCATGACATGTGTACACGAATTTGGTGCGTACGACCAGTCTCGAGACGACACTCCACAAGTGTTACGTAGCCGTAGCGACGAAGCACCTTGAAGTGCGTTACTGCATGTTTACCCTCCTCGCCATCAGGGAAGACAAACATCTGCATCCTATCCTTAGGGTTGCGACCGATATGACCTATGATAGTACCCTCGTCGTCGGCGATGTTACCCCATACAAGGGCTACATAGCGACGGTAGATTGTATGGTCGAAGAACTGCTTTGCCAACGAGGCATGGGCGCGCTCGTTCTTAGCCACAACCAAGAGACCTGATGTATCCTTGTCGATACGGTGCACAAGACCTGCACGGGCGTTACCCTCGCTAAACATCTCCAAGTCGCGCAAGTGGTAGGATAGCGCGTGCACCAGGGTGCCGCTATGGTTGCCCACACCAGGGTGTACCACCATACCCGCGTGCTTGTTTACAACGATGATATCGTCATCCTCGTAGACAATATCGAGCGGAATATTCTCGGGTACAATCTCATCCTTGCGTCTTGGGTATGGCAATACGATAGAGATCTGGTCGAGAGGCTTGATCTTGTAGCTCGACTTCTGAGGCTTGCCGTTGACGATAATATTTCCGCCATCGGCAGCGGTCTGTATGCGGTTGCGAGAGGTGTTCTCGAGTCGAATGGTAAGGTACTTATCGAGACGCATCATCGACTGACCCTTATCCACCGTTACGGCAAAGTGCTCATACATCTCCTCGTTTTCGTTCTCGTCGCACTCAATATCTGCCGTGACTATCTGTTCATCTATATATTTTTCCATCTATCAAATTTAGGTTATTCCTCCTGCTCTTTTGCAGCATTGCCATTTTAATGGCGTGCACTTTCCAGGTTCTTCACCTCCTTATTAGCGATGGTGTTCATCGAGTCGATAAGGGTTTTGTCGCAGGTTAGATATAGTGATATCTCGGTGCCACGATGCTGGTGTGAGCCAATTTTTGCAGACTGCTTATACACCTTAGCTTTGCGGCATGCAATAAGGTCGTCAACACTATCGTCGTAGACTACCTCCGCCACATTCAAACCATTGTCCCACAATGTGTTTTTGGACTGCTGTAGGTTAAGACCCACAAGGCGAGGTGTGATGGTTGTCATCTCCTGTGGCTGATAGCTTACTTGAAGGGTTATGCCTGTACCTACGGGTACTTTGAGCTTTGTCGATGGTAGAATCTCGTTGTTACCGATGCTCTGCTTCATAACATAGTCCGTAGAGGTCATATCCTGCTTGTACTCAAGCTTCGCGATGGTAAGACCCGAGCGCTGAACCTGATTAAGCGCCTGACGTAGTGTCTGCTTTGCAACATAAGGCACATCTACCTTGCGACGTGTGTAGGCATTTACCGTAACATAGATCTTACGACCGGGCTTTACGGTAACCTCGCGTAGTGGCGAGATGCGTGGTAGCTGGTCTACAACAGTACCTCCAGGAAGGTCCACATCAAAGATTGAGTCGCGCACCACAAGCTGCAAGTCGTTATTCTTTGCTACGCACTCTGCATTGTCAAGGGTCATACCCATAAAGTTTGGTACCTTGATAACGCTATTGTGACGCGTACCAATCTTCAAACCGAAATAGACACCCAAGAATAGCAGAATACAGACAATACCCATATAGACAAGGTTCGCTATAAGGGGTCTGCGCTTAAGGAATGCAATTACACCGCCCTTACCCTCGCTCTTGGTTTTACTCTTGGCTTTAGTTCTTGTTGTTGTGGTTTGTACCTTACGAGGAGCCGTCTCCTTTTTAGTATTTGGTTCTGGTCTGCTCGTTGTTCTCTCCTTCTTTGTCTCCATAGGTTTTACCTCTTGGGTTTTTACTTCTGTTATTACACGCTCGACTATAGGCTCGTCTGTGCGCTCTACGCGATTGTAGTGTGAATCGCGCTCGATAGGTATATAGCCCGCGCTCTTTACCATATCCTCAAGTTCCTCGACGCTCATCGTAGGGCGCGAGATGCCGCCTGCCATAGAGTATATCTTTGTGGTGTCGCCTATAGTGCCGTCGATATCATCTGCGCCAAAGGCAAGTGCCATCTCCGTGGTAGCCTTACCGTATGATACCCAGTATGCCTTGATATGTGGAATGTTGTCAAGGAAGATGCGGCTAATGGCTATCATTCTCAAATCATCCTCTACTGAGCACTCTCCAGCCTCCGAGAGACGGTTGCCACGGCTGTGATACTTTAATGGAATAAAGGCATCAAAGCCTGGAGCCTCATCCTGGAGCTTGCGTAGGCGCTCCAAGTGGTCGATGCGCTGCTCAAGGTTCTCGATGTGTCCGTAGAGCATTGTGCAGTTGGTCGAGATGCCCATATTGTGTGCCGCACGATGCACCGCAAGCCACTCGTCGGCGTTGCACTTCTCGGGGCATATCTTCTTGCGAAGCTCGGTATCGAAGATCTCTGCGCCACCACCAGGGATGCACTCCATACCAGCCTCCTTCAAGCGACGTAGACCCTCGACAATAGATATCCCCTCGTTGCGAATCATATAGAATATCTCAACGGCAGTGTAAGCCTTAACGGTTACGTGTGGGAGAGCCTTTTTAACGCAGCGAATCATAGCACAGTATGCTGCGAGATCGTGCTTAGGGTGTACGCCACCTACGATATGTACCTCGGTGATATCGGCACCACGAAGTTCGTTGGCACGAGCCTCGATCTCCTCCAATGTCATATACCACGCATCGGCATCGCCCTCTCTACGTCGGAACGAGCAGAACTCGCAGTTGAAGAGGCAGATGTTCGTAGGCTCAAGATGTACATTACGGTTGTAATATACCTCCTTACCACTGACACTCTCCTTGCGCTCTGTGGCCAGCTCGCCTAAGAGCCAAAGTGGGGCGTTTTGCCAGAGTACTATTGCATCCTCGGCAGATATACGCTCGTTACGACGAATGCTGTCGGCTATTTCATTTATACTACGCATCACTATTTTGGGGCTTTACGGTAGACATATATTGCAATTATGGTGAATATCAAGTTAGGCAGCCACACAGCTATCCATGGTGGTAGTGTGCCACCCAAGGCTACCTGCTCGAAGATACGACCAAGCATAATGTAACCGAAGCATAGTGTGATACCTAAACCGATATGCATACCCATACCACCACGCACCTTGCGTGAGGCTATGGAGACGCCTATAATAGTAAGAATAAAGGTCGAGAATGGGTATGAGAAGCGAATGTGACGCTCCACTTCGATAAGGAAGAGTGAGTCTGAACCCTTGCTCTTTTGCTGTAGGTAGAAGTCGTTTAGCTCATCAATTCGTAGGGTCTTAACCAAACCCTTGGTGTCGATTAGCTCGCGCGCATCGAGATTGATAAGAGTATCGAGATTTCTAAACTGCTCGTATCCAAGTGCACCATCCTCCGTGCGAGAATAGATCACATAGCGTGGTGCTGTCCAACGTCCCGACTCATCGTCGAACATAGCGCTTGCAGCCTCAAGCTTCTCAACCATTTCAGAGCCGTCGTACTTCTCCATTGCAAAGAATGGAACACGCTCTGTATGAGGGTTGTAACCGCGTACATATACGAATGTTCCCTTCTCGAGCTGACGGTAAATATTCTGGTCGTAGTCGATAAGCTGGTTACCCTTAAAGTATTTCGACTGGAACTCCACGCTCTCCTTCTGACCCTCAGGGATAATCCATAGACTAAGCGAGAGACTCGTTAGTGCGATGATGCCTGCGCCAAGCATATATGGCCACATCAAACGGCGGAAACTGATACCTCCAGCCAGCACCGCCACAATTTCGGTCTGCATAGCCATCTTTGAGGTGAAGAAGATTACCGATATAAAGGTAAAGAGTGCACTAAATTGGTTTATGAAGTGGGGTATGAAGTTTAGATAGTAGTCGAATACAATCGCCTTCCATGGCGCGTGTAGCTCGGTAAAGTCATCGACACGCTCCACATAGTCGAAGACAACCAAGATAATGGTCATCATCAACAAACCAAATAGATAGGTGAGCAAAAACTTGCGCAAGATGTATCTATCTAACGTTCTATATGTTGGTATGGATGGAATAATTCTCACGTTAATCTTCGTTTATCTGTTTATAGTCTGCGACTAAGTTTTACGACCATCTCCTCCTTCCAAGGCTTAAAGTCTCCAGCGATGATATGCTTGCGAGCCTCGCCCACAAGCCATAGGTAGAAGGCTGTGTTGTGTAGCGATGCTATCTGCGCTGCAAGCATCTCCTTGCATACTACAAGGTGGTGGAGGTATGCCTTGGTGTACTGGTGGTCAACAAATGTTACACCATTAGGGTCGATAGGCGAAAAGTCGTTCTCCCACTTCTTGTTGCGGATGTTTATCACACCCTCCGATGTGAAGATCTGACCGTTACGACCATTACGTGTAGGCATCACGCAGTCGAACATATCAACACCGCGATCGATACCCTCGAGAATGTTAACTGGGGTACCTACACCCATAAGGTAGCGTGGCTTGTCGGTTGGGAGCACCGAGTTGCAAACCTCAATCATCGAGTACATTACATCGGTAGGTTCACCCACTGCCAAGCCTCCAATGGCGTAGCCATCAGCATTGTACTGAAGCACGTTGCGTGCTGCGCGCTCTCGGAGGTCAGGGTAGCCAGCACCCTGAACAATAGGGAATAGCGACTGGTAGTGACCCCACTTAGGTGCTGTCTGGTGGTAGCGATTGAAGCAACGCTCTAACCAACGCTCGGTTAGCGCCAACGACTTCTTAGCGTAGTCGTATGGAGCATCACCTGGAGGACACTCGTCGAATGCCATCATAATATCTGCGCCAATGGTGCGCTCAGTGTCGATAACACTCTCAGGTGTAAAGATGTGGCGCGAGCCATCGATATGTGACTGGAAGTGGCAACCATCCTCCTTTAGCTTGCGACATGCAGCCAACGAAAAGACCTGAAAACCACCACTATCTGTAAGCATCGGTTTGTTCCATGACGAGAAGCGGTGAACACCACCCGCCTGCTCGATGATATCCATGCCTGGGCGGAGGTAGAGGTGGTAGGTGTTGGCAAGAATAATTTGAGCCTTAGCCTCCTCTTCTACATCGCGGTGGAAGATACCCTTCATAGCGGCAGCTGTGCCTACGGGCATAAATATTGGAGTCTCAATATTACCGTGGTCGGTCTCGATAAGTCCTGCTCGCGCATTGGTGGCAGGAGCGGTATGTTGTAAAGTAAATTTCATAACTATGTATATAACGCACAAAGATACGAAAAATAATTGTGAATTGAGCATTGTGAAATATGATTTATTTCACTATCTTTGTGCGATTATAGAATGAGATAAACTGTGGTACATTTTTTTAGCAAAATACTCGAACATTACACATGGGCAGGCGTAGCGCTTATGGCGGTTATCCTCGTCCTCTTCTTTGTACAGCTATATTACTATCTTATAGCCTATTACCGTATATATCGTTTTAGGCTTATGCGCCGAAAGCGTAGGTTTGTGGAGAATCCTCCAGTCTCGGTGATTGTGGCTGTACGTGGCGAAAATGAGAGATTTCTAACAGATGAGCTTCCTGTGTTGCTTAGTCAGCAGTATCCATATTACGAGGTTGTAGTGGTATATATTGGTCGTGATATGGAGTATTATGAGCAGTTGCAGAACATTCGCAACAACTACTCCTATATGCGTCTTACTAAGATGAGTGGTAACGAGCGCATCTATATCACCACAAAGCAGGCGTTGAACGTGGGTATTAAGTCGGCGCAGTACGAGGCGTTGCTCTTTACTACTACGGGATCGATGCCTAAGACTGAGGATTGGGTGACCTTTATGGCTAAGGGCTTTGAGTATGGTGAGGTTGTGGTTGGCTCCTCGATTGCATCGTACGAGCAGGATGGTGTGACTAACTACCTTAAGCGTATGGTTGAGTTGCACAAAACTCGCAACGCTATGGCTGCTGCTGTGCAAGGCAAGTTCTACTATGCTCCACGTTGTAACTATGGCTTTACCAAGTCGCTCTATGACTCTACTCGAGGATATAACCACCTCGGCATTGATATTGGTGATAACGACCTCTATTTGCAGGATATTGCTACTCCTGAGCGTTTGGCTGTTGTGCTTTCGCCACGCGCTATTGTCGAGGAGCAGCGACCAGAGGAGTGGCGCGAGTGGTTGGAGCACATGCGCTACTATGGCTCTACAGTAGATAGCTATCCAGCTGCGCGTAAGCTCTTTATGCGTCGCGAGATGGGTAGTCGTGTATTGTTCTTCCTAAGTTCTATTGTGGCGATTGTTGTTTTGCCACTCGAGATAAAGATCACAGTGGCGGTGATGATGCTACTGCGTTATCTTGTTGTTTTGTTGTCGTCGCACCACGTAGGGCGAAAGCTCGGAGAGAGGGGTATTGCCTCGAAGTATTGGATGTACGATTTAGTAGGACCTGTTATTGAGTGGATAATTGGCTCGCACGATAGTTATAACACCCCAAAGATATGGAGATAGATGACTACATCGTAGCCAGTGATGCTATGTTGGTGGACCTTGCCAAGGCGGGAGATCAGCAGGCGTTTGAGTATCTCTTTACGCGCTATCGTGATGCTTTGATGCGCCTCTTTGAACAGCGTTTGGATGAGAAGACTGTGGCGAGTGACCTTCTGCAGGAGACCTTCATTAAGGTCTATCTGCATATCAACGACTACTCGAAGAGTTACACCTTCGGTCAGTGGGTCTATTCCATCGCGCGCAATACGCTTGTCGACCATTTGCGTAGAAAGAGTGGTGATGTGTCGCTTGATGAGCGCTTTCGTGCGCCCATTGCAACATCCCCTTCGCCCGAGGAGTCGGTGATTATAAACCAGACAAGGGCACACTTCTACAACGCCTTGGAGGAGCTAACGCCGGAGTATCGTCAGGTAATCGAGATGCGCTTCTTGGAGGAGTACTCCTACGAAGAGATTGCCGAGAAACTTGGTCGTCCGCTAAATACGATAAAGACGCAGATACGTCGTGCACGAGCAACAATTTGTAAGATGATAATCGAAAAGGAGTAACCCGAAAGGTTTAAAGGTATGGATAGTAAACTGATATTGAAATACTTTCCCGATATTACGCCTCACCAGCAGGAGCAGTTTGCGAAGCTTGGCGCACTCTATAGCGAGTGGAATGCACGCATAAATGTGGTGTCGCGCAAGGATATGGAGCACCTCTATACTCGTCATATTCTGCACTCGTTGGCTATTGCCAAGGTCTGCCAGTTTAAGGCTGGAGCTAAGGTTGTAGATATCGGTTGTGGTGGAGGCTTTCCTTCGGTGCCACTTGCTATCCTATTTCCCGATGTGGAGTTTGTAGGTGTTGACTCTATTGGTAAGAAGATAAAGGTTGTCGAGGGTGTTGCAGAGGGTGCGGAGATTAAGAACCTACGCGCTGTGAACTCCCGTGCCGAGCAGCTCGGCGAGAAGTTCGACTATGTGGTGTCGCGTGCCGTTACAGAGATGTCGAAGTTTATGCCTTGGGCGTGGGTGTTGTTGCGTAAGGGCGAGGCTGGAACACTCAAGAATGGTATTCTCTACCTCAAGGGTGGTGATTTGGCCGAGGAGCTTGCCCTAACACGTCGCAGATGGGATGTCCACGATATCGGTGCGATGTTTGACGATGAATTTTTTGAGACTAAGCGTGTGGTATATACACCATACGACGGTAAATAGTGTTGTATGATTATGATGGAGGGATATAGACTAACGAGTGTCGCCGAGCGCGAGGCGTTGCACCTTCGCGGCTGTTATGCCGAGGAGTGGGATAGAGTTTGGGTATCTGAGGATTTCAGCCCTATGCAGTTGCGCCATGTTCGTTTTGAGGGTAGTGCAACCATTGGCTCTAAGACCCTTGTTAGCGACTCCACGATATCGAACTATCATATTGGTAGCAACTGCATCATCGATGATGTATTGCGTATGGAGTGCCGCAAGGAGTCATCCTTTGGTGAGGGTGTGAGCGTGGCTGCTGTAAATGAGAATGGTGGTCGCTCGGCACTAATATATAGAGAGTTAACCGCGCAGATAGCCTACCTAATGACTATGATGCGCAACCGCCCACAGATGGTTGAGGCTCTAAAGACTATGGTTGAGGAGCGAGCCAAGAAGCATATCTCGAATATGGGTCGTGTGGGTGATAATAGCTCGGTGCTCGGAGCGAGATTTATACGTGAGACCATCATTGAGGAGAATTGCCGTGTGGAGGGTGTGTCGCACCTTGAGAATGGTACTATTGGCAGTCGCTCATACGTCGGTATCGATGTTCGCGCACGCAACTTTATTATAGATAACGATGCCTATGTGAGTGGTGCTTCAAGCCTTGAGCGTGCCTT
The DNA here is from genome assembly GCA_045633525.1 of Alistipes sp. Lineage (GTDB taxonomy): Bacteria > Bacteroidota > Bacteroidia > Bacteroidales > Rikenellaceae > Alistipes. Next base: position 26,135 of record JAZQYM010000014.1, read on the forward strand.
TGTAGGCGAGAAGTCGGTGGTGGATAATGGCTTTACAGCGATTGATACGTTGATGTTTGCCAACTGCCACTTCGAGAATGGAGAGGCAGCATCGGTCTTTGCTGGACCATTTACCGTATCGCACCATAAGTCCTCGTTGTTGATTGCGGGTATCTTCTCCTTCTTCAACGCGGGTAGTGGTACTAACCAGACGAACCACCTCTTTAAGAGTGGTGCGGTGCATCAGGCGGTGCATCAGCGTGGTAGTAAGTTTGGTAGTAGTGCCTACGTTATGTCGCCAGCTATCGAGGGTCCATATACCGTGATTCTTGGTCGCCATACGCGCCACCACGACACTCAGGATATGCCATACTCCTACCTTATCGAGGAGGGTGGTCAGTCGGTGTTGATGCCAGCTTTGTCGCTAAAGAGCTACGGTACGGTGCGCGATATTGAGAAGTGGAAGAGTCGTGATCGTCGCTCGCTTAAGCGCGATAATATATGTTTCGAGGAGCACAACCCATTTGTTACGGGTAAGATGCTTCGCGGTGTAGATACCCTTACACGCCTATTGGATGGTAACCCAGAGGCAAAGAGCTATAACTACAATCGTACGATAATAAAGACCCCTATGGCAGAGCGCGGTGTAAAGCTCTATAATAGTGCTATTGCAGCATCGTTGGGTGCTATGCTTGCGGCTGGTGACTACCATTCGAAGTCGTACGACGGCACGGAGTGGATAGATGTTGCGGGTCAGTATCTGCCACTTGGTGTTGTGGAACAGATAATGGGCGATATCGCAGAGCGTGGTGCCTCGTTAAGTGATGTTGCATCGCGATTTGATGCCCTTATGTCGGAGTATAACGATATGGCGGCAGCCTATGCCTATGGTGTATTGAGCCAGTTGATGGGCTACGCTCCTACGGATGATGAGGTGAAGGATGTTATCCTCTCGTCGGAGAATATCCGTAAGTCGATGCGCGAGGTTACCGAGTCGGATCGTATGCGTGATTCGGGCTTCGATATGATGGTGGGTTATGGCTACGACTTCCGCGACGAAGAGGAGCATAAGGCAGATTTCCTAAATTCAAGATAGAGAGATATTTTAAATAACTATAATGTAAAACCAAACACAATCTAAGACTATGGAGAAAGTACGAGTTTTGATTATTGGTAGCGGTCCTGCAGGTTTCACCGCTGCAATCTACACTTCACGAGCTAACCTATCACCAGTGCTCTACGAGGGTATCGAGCCAGGTGGTCAGCTTACTACAACTACTGAGATTGAGAACTTCCCAGGCTACCCACAGGGTATCACTGGTACTGCTATGATGGAGGACTTGCGTAAGCAGGCTTTGCGTTTCGGTGCAGATGTTCGTCGTGGTATAATCACAAATATCGACCTTTCAGAGCGCCCATTCAAGGTTACTGTAGACCATGAGCACCAGATCGAGGCTGATGCTGTTATCGTTGCTACAGGTGCTTCGGCTAAGTATCTTGGCTTGGAGTCTGAGGCTAAGTATCGTGGTATGGGTGTTAGCGCTTGCGCTACTTGCGACGGTTTCTTCTACCGTAAGCAGGATGTAGCTGTTGTTGGTGGTGGTGACACTGCTTGCGAGGAGGCTACATACTTAGCATCTATCTGTAAGAAGGTTTACCTTATCGTTCGTAAGGACTACCTCCGTGCATCTAAGGCTATGCAGGAGCGTGTGTTCAACACTCCAAACATCGAGGTATTGTTCGAGCACAACACTAAGGAGGTTCTTGGTGACGAGGATGGCGTAACAGGTGTACGTGTTGTTAGCAACTCTGGCGAGGAGCGCGTATTGGATATCATGGGCTTCTTCCTTGCTATCGGTCACCATCCAAATGTTGAGGTATTCAAGGGTCAGCTGGAGCTTGACGAGCAGGGTTACATCAAGGTTGTTCCAGGCACATCTAAGACCTCTGTTGAGGGTGTATTTGCTGCTGGTGATGTTAAGGATCCACACTACCGTCAGGCTATCACAGCTGCAGGCTCTGGCTGTATCGCAGCTCTCGACTGCGAGCGTTGGTTGCTTGCGCAGTAATATATGGCGTTTAGCGTAACCATACTTGGTAACTCTTCCGCTAAACCAACACCTAAGGCTCACCCCTCGGCACAGGTAGTAAACCTCAATGAGCAGTACTACCTTGTGGATGCGGGTGAGGGTGTTCAACAGCAGCTCATTAGGCGTGGCATCAATCCGCTACGCCTAAGAGCTGTTTTTATATCACATCTGCACGGCGACCACTGCTTCGGACTCTTTCCGCTTATCGCTACACTCGGCTTGGAGGGTAAGCGCACACCGCTCGATATCTATGCCCCAGCACCTATGGGTGATATCTTAGAGTATCATCGCAAGTACTTCTGGGACGACCTCCCATACGAGGTTAAGTGGCACGAGGTGAAGACTACGGAGCACGCCATTATCTTTGAAAATAGCACCCTTGAGGTGTGGTCGGTGCCGTTGAGGCATACGATGCCTACGGCGGGCTTCCACTTTAAGGAGAAGCAGCCAGGGCTTAACGTTGATAAGTTCAAGATTGAGCGATACGGTCTCTCGATAGCGCAGATTGTGGCAGCAAAGCGTGGTGAGGATATAACCCTTGATAGTGGTGAGGTTATCCCCAACGCTGAACTTACCTACATCCCTTACGTAGCGCGCTCATACGCCTATCTTGCCGATACCAACTACTCGGCAAAGGCTGCTGAGAGGGTCAATGGGGTAGATCTTATGTATCACGAGGCGACATACGCCCTAAGCGAGGAGCAGTGGGCTAAGGGTCGCGGACACTCCACAACGATAGATGCTGCAAAGGTGGCACTCAAGGCTGAGGCGAAGAGGCTTATTATAGGTCACTTCTCGTCGCGCTATAAGGACTACGATGCCCTTGTTGAGGAGTGCAGAACAATCTTTTCAAATACCGCTCTTGCCGCCGAAGGCGAGACATTTATTATCGAGGAGAGACGATGACAAAGGCAGAGATACAATTTATACGCTCGCTCTCGGATAAGCGCACGCGCGATGCCGAGCACCTCTTCATTGCTGAGGGTGATAAGCTTGTTGAGGAGATACGAAACTCGGCGTTTCCTATTCGTCGTATATATACTACCCGCCCAGATATCAAGGGCGAGGATGTAGAGCATATCGAAAAGAGGGATATGGAGCGTATCTCGCAGCTTAAGACTGCTACCGACACCCTTGCTGTTGTCGAGCAGCCACGCTATCGCCTCGATATTGATTCCAACTCTCTTATTTTAGCCCTTGATGGCGTGCAGAACCCTGGAAATCTCGGCACTATCATCCGCCTTGCCGACTGGTTTGGTATCAAGGATATAGTATGCTCAAAGGAGTGTGCCGATTGCTATAATCCAAAGGTCGTGCAGGCTACTATGGGCGCTATTCTTCGTGTCCGCGTACACTACGTAGATGACCTTGCCGACCTTCTTAGCTCTGCTAAAACTAAAGGAATGCCTATCTACGGCACTCTTCTTACTGGCGAGAATATCTATACCACCAACATAGAAAACCGTGGTATTATCGTTATGGGCAACGAGGGTCGTGGTCTCACCCCAGAGTGTTGCACCACCCTTACTCATCAGCTCTTAATACCCCCATATCCTGCCGACGCACCAACATCCGAGTCGCTAAATGTAGCGATGGCGACGGGTATAATTCTATCCGAATTCCGCCGCCGTTCTTTGTTGCGATAAGGGGTACATCTTCGACTCTTCAGTCAAAATGGTGAATGGAAAATACGCGTAGTATGTTCCATCCACCATTTTTCGTGTCAGAGCCAAATCTGACCCCTTCTCGCAACAAAGCTGGTCTTGCGTTTGGGGATTGTAACCACATTAAACAAAAAAACGAGACCCCACGTGGAGGTCTCGTTTCTATGATTGTCGCTTTTGATTACTCGCAGCTCTGGTCTAACCAGCTTGACAAAGTGCCCTGGAAGGTACCAGTAAGCTTATTGCCGCGGTCATCCTCGCTATCAACCTCAAAGAGGAAGTTTGTGCCATCCTTGGTAACCTTAACACTACCAGAAGTCAATGGTGCTGCAGTAGACATATCTAGCTCACCATCTACGCAAGTTAGGTACCAAGCGTGCATCTGCAAACAGTCATCGCGCAAGAGACCATTAGGGATAGTGTACGCACAGTTCTCTGGTTTCTGCTTGAAGATAGGGTATTCGCCATTGATAATATCGAGGTCATTAACGCCACCCTCGCTCTTTGGTACGATTAGGTCCAATACTATATATACACCATTGTAGTGAGGATAGTTCTCCTCTACAAGCTGCATAAACCATACATTGTAACCAGTGCCGTAGTGGTCGCCACGGAAGTAGGCATCCACGTGGCCGCCAGTGATATCGAATGTGATATCCTTGGTATATGCGCTCACAGGGAAGATATCAGCGAATGTACCCTCGGTATAGCCCTCATATACAAGATCTCCGTGATACTCTATATGGTGCTTCTTGCCATCGAAGAATGTAACATCGACTACGATGCCAGTCTCGGTAACCACCATTGTAGCATCAGCGTATGGAATATCTGCGCCGTTTGAGCTAAGGTAGTAGCTCTCATCCTTATAGCCATCTATCGTACCTGGGCGACCTGACCTTGAGTGGTCCATCTTGTATGTGCCTACAGGAACGCGATGTACCTTGTTAAATGCAGAGCTTACATCAGAGTAGATATTAAAGCGATACTCTGTAGCGCCAGACTCCTTAGTTAGATAGTGTGGAGATCTTCTATCGCCAAGGATAATTAGGTAGTCGAAACCTGTGGTAGTAGGGAACTTACCCCAGTATGTGCCATTAAGGTGTGTAGCCTTGAATGTTACATCAGGACGCTCATAACCATCCTGTTCAATAGATACAAACTTTGTCTGGTTCTTATACTTGATAGTGATGTAATCTTCGCGCTCAACATCCTCGTTCTGGGCAACGGTGAAGGTAATCTTATTCTTGCCTACGGTGATGTCGGTAATCCACTCTGCATCTGAGGTTGCGGTAACCTCTGCAGGGGCTGCAGAGCGTGTCTCCTCCTCGGTAAGTGAGAATGTAATCTCACCAACACCGCCCAATGCTGGGTACTCTAAAATGCCATTTGTTGGGGCTGTAATATTAAGCACAAGGTTGGCATTTGTCTGCTCTGTCTGCTCGTTACCAGTGTTCTCGCAAGCACTGAAGGCAACAGCGCAAAGAGCTAATAAAGAGAATAGTTTTTTCATTTTAGTTAGTGAAGTTTTATAGGTTTTAGTTGTTCTTATTTCTTGTAGTCGAAGCCTACGCTACCACCAATCTCGCAGATCGCGGTATTCACAACCTCGTACTTACCATCGTACTTGCTACTTGGAGCAGAGATGATGGCGATAAGTTTGCAGTTGTTGATATTCCAAGAGTTGGCAACGAAGAGCTCGAAGTCCATCACGCGCTCGTATGTAGTATAGGCGTTCACATAACCAAAGTCTACGCCCGCGATATCGGTTGAAGATAGACCTGTGATGCCATCACGCATAACATTATGGTGTGTGTGCATCCACGATGCTGAAGCGTTAGACTGTGTAGCGTAGACATCATCCTCGAGCAACCACAACGCAATCTTTATATTCTGATCCTTCTTAGACTTAACCGCTGCGTTCACAACGAGTTTGTTGCCGTCGCGCTTAGTCGCCAACGCAACAGATGCGCTTACATTCTTATCCCAGAACTCGTCGATGCGGTCTGTGATATTGGTCTTACCTGTATAGTTAAAGCAGAAGTTCGTAGTAAACGATGGGTAGCCAGTGAGGTAGTCTCCGGTTTTACATACATTCACATAGTAGTTCCAAAGGGTCTTTGCTGCAGATGAGTAGCAAGCCTCTCCAGAGGCAAACGAGTATGAGTATACGGTATTGAACTTATCCTTGTAGTAGACATTCTCCTCTGCATCCTTGAATGCCTGCTTTGTGGGAGGGCAGTAACCGCAGCCTGCGCCAGTGTGGCTTACAAGTAGGATGCGCTGGTTGAAGTCGTAGCTATCTGGTGCGCTATCGGCTGGTAGTACTGGGGTGTCGCTTGGTACGACAGTCACGGTAAATACATTCGAGCTTGTGCCGTTGTACTTGGCAAAGAATACGCGCTCGGCAACCTCAGTAGGTGTATATGGGTTTGAGACCTCAGTCTTAGTGTAGTAGTCGTAAATTGTTGAAGATGCTGTAACATCATTATTAGCAAGGGTTACGGTGAAGCTAACGCTCTCGCCAAGCTTGATATATGCTTTGCTTGCCGAAAGCTGAGGGATGCTTGACTGTGCCTCCTGCTTAATCTGTGTGGTGAAGGTGTATGTTCCGTAGTTAAGAACAATGCTACCTCTACGGATTGAGGTGGTATTGTTTGCCTCTACAAAGAAGTTTACCTTGTCGCTCTCAACCACGATCTCTTTGATCCACTCGTCGTCGGTTGTAACGACTGGCTTATCGTCCTCATTAGCACCTGTTAGGGTATAGGTAATAGTACCTTCACCGCCTTCGGCGCTAAAGTTTAGGGTGCGATCAGATGTAACCGTGAGCACAGCATTGCTGTTAACTTCGCGACCCAACTGATCTACAGCTATAACTACTGTTGTCTTGTCGTAGCTTAGTGTTATAGAGCCCAAACGACCCTCAATTGTGGTGTTTGCCTCTACTGTGAAGGTAACGGTGTCGTTAACCGTGATATCCTTAATCCACTCTGTGGCTGAGGATGCTGTAAGCTTGGCACCCTCAACCTCAGTGTCGATAACATACTCTATCTCTGCGTTACCGCCTTCTGCAGGCATCTCGATATAAGAGCTAGAGACAACACGGAACTGGTCGCCTACCTCGGTATTAGTGTTGTTATTGCCCTCGTCGGTAGGTAGAAGCTCGCAAGAGCTAAATAGTAGCGCAAAGAGCGCAATTGTAGAGAATAGTACTCTTCTCATATTGCTAAAGTATGATAAATGTTATTACTCGATAACTGCAGCTGCCTGGTTAATAGTGATATACTCCTTAGCACTTGCGTATGTAACCTCAATCTTACCAGTACGAGCCTCACCAGTATTCTCGTCTACGCAGAACTGGATTGTGCAAGCCTCCTCGTCAACGCCGTTGATATGAATCCACTCTACATTAGGAGTTGCTACAACCTTTGCACCCTCAACAGCCTCGTCGATCTCATAATAAGCATTGAAGCAACCAGGAACATCAACCTCGATGGTGGTTGGTGTTGTGATGTGGAACTTACCAACAGCCTCCTCAGTAGCAGTCTCACACGCTGTGAAAAGGAGCGCGAACGCTGCGAATAGAGAGAAAAATTTCTTTGCCATAATATTGAATTTTTAAGGTTAATAAATTGTGTTATTAAAATCTTTTATTTTTTTCGTTGCTTTCGTAGCACAAATATATAATAATTTTCTCAACTTTATATATTTATATATAAAAAATGACCACCGAGTTAGTCGGTGGCCATTTTTTATTGTATCGGCAAATGATTACTGCTGGCTGCTGTAGTCTACAACATCGATACAAGTGTATGTACCAGTAATCTTATGACCGTTGTCGTCCATACAGTCGTAAGTTACAACATAGTTTGAGCCATCCTTAGCAATAGTGATAGTACCAGATGTAAGTGGCGCACGGTTGCCGTGGTCAATTAAGCCACCTACCACACTTGTGTACCAAGAGCCTACATACTGTGTGCCCTCGAAAGCACCTGCAAGGAATGTGTTCTTCGCAACATCGCCTACAGCTCCGGTGTATGTGCCAAGAATGCTGTCGATGCTTGTGCTCATATCGTCAGTGATTACATCAAGCATAAAGTAGTTGTAGTTGCTTGTATCATCAGTGCCAGTCATACTTACGCTCCAGTTGTTTGCGCCAACGCCAAATACATCGCCATAGTTTACAAGACGAAGGTGGCCACCAGTCTCGTTGATAGTGAAGTCCTCAGTAAGAGTTGAGAAGAAATCAGGATCCTCGAACTGAAGCCAGCCAAGCTCCAAAGAGCCCTCATATACCAAGTGGTGTACCTGGTTATTCTGGAATCTGAAGTATGCCTCAATCTTGTTCTCAGTAACGATAACTACACCATCATCGAAGTAGTTCTCTTTGTAACCGCCAGATGCGAGGGTCTCGAAAAGAAGACTGTACTGACCACCGAATGAGTCGCCTACGCCTGCACCAAGGTAGTCGTGCTTATATACGCCCTGTGGCAAAGTGAGTACATCACCTGCAGGTGTTGTAGAGTACATATCAAGGCGGTAATAGCTATCTACGAATGGTATATCCGAAACGCCTGTAGTGCCATAAGTCGATAGGATAACGAAATAGTTAGGGTCACCATACTTAGTACCGTAGTACTCACCGTTGATAGCTGTAGCAGTGAACTCTACATCTACCTCCCAGCCAGCATCTTGGCGAACGAATACCTCGTATGACTGCTTGCCATACTTAACATTGATGCTTGCTACGCGAGACTCGGTAGACTCGTTTAGCTCTGCATTGAAGTGAATCTCGTCGTTGGCAGCAACAATATCCTTAATCCAGTTTACAGATGTAGTTACTGTAGGTACTGCGCCCTCTGGAGCCTCAGTGATGTAGTAGTTGATGATAGTATCACCGCCATAGAACCCCACTGATACAGACTTCTCCTCAACAACAAGGTAGCCCTTTACAGTCTCGTTACCTCCGGTAGTCTCGTCGTTGTTACAAGCTGTGAAGATTGCACTCACAGCCACCAAGAGATAGAATAGTTTGTTTAGTTTCATAATGTTTAGTATTTAGTTTAATTAGCTTACAGCGCTATTACAGCGCAAATTTAAGAAAAATACCCGAAATACAAAATATAATAGGCTGAGAAATAGTAAGGGGTTGCCCAAAATTGGACAACCCCTTAATCAATATAGCGTAGTCTACACTATGCTGGGTTCTGTGCCTTACCAGTGATAGGACCCTCGTAGCTGCCCTTGAAGTTACGATTGATATCATCCACAATATCGAATGAAATCTTGTAACCGCCAGCGATATGCTCTACGATAACTGTACCAGTCGATGTGCGTGCAGAAACATTGTTGTAAATAACCTCAGTATTGTTATTTGCAATATCGGTTACGCTTGCAGTCTTTGTCTCAAGATTGTATGTGCCTGCAGGGATAATCTTTGAACCGCCAGAGTGGTAAATATCGATTACGATTGATAGGTTGCCGTCTGCTGACTTCGCAGTGAATAGACACTCCTTGCTATCGCACCATGTAGAATTAACAGAAGCCCACTCGTTGTACTCAATAGCACCTACTACAGCCTCGCCAAGATCCATACCGCGAATCTCACCATTATAGTTGATTGAGAGGTTTACATCAGCAGCACTGAAAGTACCAACGATAGAGATAGTCTTGTTTACAGTGTCAGTGGTAACCACGAATGATGCAGCGTAGACGTCAGCTGCAAGGTCGCTAACGTTGCTACGGTATGTAGAGTAACCGTTATCGTTAGCATTGTTAAGAAGGATACCGCCATTCTCTACTGTGTAAGTACCATCAGTGATGCGCTGTGTGTTAGCCTCTGCCAAAGCGAAACTAATAACAGTTTGCATATCACCCATAGTATTGTCGTGCTCAACGAATGTTACATCCCACTGTGCACCGCCATTCTCGCTGCTTGCCCAAACCTCAGAGATAACGAACTCGTTAACAACCTCGCTTGGGTCAATGTACTCAGCCTGCTTAAGTGTGATAACAACAGGATCCAAGATACCGTAAGAAACAGTGATAGTAGCCTCGCGAGCCTCGCCCTCGTTAGCCTGAGCTGTGAAGTCGATAGCACCGTCAACGATAGCTGTTACCTCTACCCAATCCTGGTTAGATACTGCCTCAACCTCAACGCCCTCGATAGGGTTCTCAAGGATATAGCCGATGCTACCAGAGAAAGCGTTGCAATCGAACTCGATTGTAGGCTCTGCAGTAACCTCGAATCGAAGAACAGTAGAAGCTGGCTTAGCAGCCTGCTTTACAACAACATTGAAAGACTGCTCCTCGTAGCTAACAACGATAGTAGCCTCGCGAGCATCGCCCTCGTTAGCAGCAACCTCATAAATAATGCTTGACGCAACAGTAATGTCTGTAATCCACTCTGCCTCGCAAGTAGCAGCAACAGCAGCGCCCTCAGGAGCATTCTCAAGAGTGTAGGTAATCATCTGAGTACCACCCTCAGCCTCAACCTCAACCTCAAGAGCTGAAGTAATGGTCAACTTAGGTAGCTTAGGCTCCTCTTTCTGAGTGTCGTCGCCGAGCAATTCGCTACAAGATGCAAGTGCCAATGGCAATGCAAGCAACAAGTAAAAATAGTTCTTAAGTTTCATAATAATTATTAGTTTAATGGTTTTGTTTGTAAATGTTTCACATTTCGTAACGCAAAATTATCAATAATTTTCGGGTTTTCAAAACTATTTGCCAAAAAATGCAACCATAATAGGGGTTGGCTAAGTTACTTTTTAGTCAGCCCCCTAATTCTATTTTACTGCTTAGTGGTGTTGTTATAGCTATTTTTTTTGTTCTTTGCAAAGATGCCCTTTGAGATATTTCTTCGCATCTTAATTAGATACTTGCTCTGCGCTGGGGTGTGGATAAGGCAGAGAAGTAGGGTGGCGCACCACTTCATCACTTCGCCAATGTAGAGGCGTGTGGTGCGGTGGTGTAGCTCGGCACGTGTAAGCTGGCTTACGCCAGTGTTGTAGCAAAGTCGCTCGAAGTAGGCATCGGTGAGCTTCTCGGTAGGGATGATATGGTACATCACAGCGTGTGGGGTGTAGTAGCACTCCATACCCGCCTTAGCGATGCGCTCAAAGAGGTCGCTCTCCTCGCCACCGATAAGCGATTTACCCGTGCGACCCAATGATGTGTTGAACACTCCAATCTTGTCGAATACCTCGCGACGCATAGCCATATTGCCACCGCCAGGGATGCGACCCTTAGGAAAGCTACGTACATAGTCGCCAAAGTCCATAGGGTTGGCTATAGGACGCTCGGCATAGTGCGACATCCAGCGTGGACGACCAGTGGGGTACTCAGCGATAATCTTACCTCCTGCGGCCATTGCCTTTGGTTGGCCATCGAAGAGCTTGATATATGCATCAATAAAGTCTGGCACAATACGCTCGTCGTCGTCGATAAAGGCGATGATATCGCCCTTCGCACGTTCTATGCCGGCATTGCGGGCGTGGGAGAGACCCTGCTTAGACTCGAAGTGATAGAGGATGTTAAGCTTCGGATGCTTGGCAATAAACTCCTCTACACGAGATTTGGTGTTGTCGCCCGAGTTGTTATCCACAATAATACACTCCCACTGCGCCGAGGATTTACTCTGCGCAGCCACCGAACTTAGGGTTACCATTAGTTGCTCGGCACGGTTGTATGTTGCAATAACAAGGGATAGACGAATCATAGTACAAAGATAGTAAAAAAAATCAACACACCGTCTCCCCATATAAAAGTTATAGGCTAAAGGGTGATTAAAACCTTTTAGCCTATAACAATTTATATATAGGTATTAAGCCTACTCCTTGTGCTCGCCGTCGAGGTAGATAGCGCTTGTTACCCAGCCCTCGGCTGTACGTGTGATACACAAGAGTGTGCGGTTGTCTGCAGATGCACCGATAACGAGTGTGCAGTCCAATGCGTAGTAGTCTGGTGTGTGCTCGTCGCCCTGGTATGTATCGGTCAATGGGTTGTACTTCGTCACATCGATACCGTGCTCAAGAAGGAGCCAGTCCTCGAAGAGCTGGTAGCTTGATGAGCTGCCATTCTCAAAAGTTGTTACGAGTGTGTTACCATTGTATCCGAAAGGAATATCATACAAAAAGATAGTACCATCCTCGGTCATACCACATACTGAACCAATACCATCGTAGGTGTGTAGGGTCTTAGTCTCACGGTCGTAGATGCTTGGGATGTTAGTCTGCTTCTCGCCCTCGTATAGCTGAGATGTACCGTAGATATATCTACCGCTCTGTGAAAAACGGTTTTGCATTTCGCCAACAGCCTTGAGTGGCTGCAAAGTCTCCTCATCAACCTCGAGCAATACATACTCATATGGAGTGTACTCATTCTCCCAAACAACATTTACATGAGCATACTGCTGATCCAAACCGAGGATAGAGCCATCTGGAGCGATAGAGTAGAGTGACATAGCACCATTCTTGTAGATTGGGTTTGCCATAGCTGCAGGTACGCTAACAGTGTCGTTAATTACGTCGTAGCAGAATGGAATAATATCGCCATACATCTTTGCATAGTATGCATCTGCACTATCATAGTTCCAGTACCAACCCACTGCGTATGAACCATCAGGAGTGATGCCTGTGAGGCAGCTCATCTCGTTTTTCTCGGTAAGGTTGCTAAGGTCGATCTCGATAATCTCGCCACCGATACACATAGCAGCAACACCGTCAGAGTATGTGCCGTGGTATGAACCTACAGCAACACCGTTGTCGTCGATATCGTAACCCTCGAAATACTCGGTTGAGATCATATCGTTTGTAGTAAGATTGATAATCATACCAGTGTGATCGAAACCACCAGTAATCCAGTGACCGTTGTCAGAGATTGCCAGACCACAAGCATAGTGCGCCCACTCACGGTATGCATAAATCTTAAGAGGATCGAAAGTTACAGACTTCTTGCCAGTCATAAATGCCTCGCCTGCGGCGTTTACAGCCTTAAGATATACTGTGTGTGTAGTGTCGTAGCTAAGACCCTCGAACTTATAAGCAGTCTTGTCTGTCTTAAAAGGCTCCTCGTTGTTGAGCTGAAGCTCATAGTAGACAGCGCCCTCAACAGCCTTCCACGATACGATAAGATTGTTCTCCTGAACACTTAGGTTGAAGTCGAAGTTGCCAGCAGTGTTCTCAGCACCCTCGTCTGGTGTACAGCTTGCAAAGCAGAATGCCATCACTGCACACATTAGTAGTCTAAAAGTGTTTTTCATAAATAGTAGTGTATAAAGTTTTCTTTTTTGTATTTCTTTGGCGCAAAGGTAGAAAAAATATGCGCGATTACAATAATATTATTAATATATACTCGATAATGCAGTCATTATCAGCATATTTATGTAAACGATGCAGAAATAGAGGTTATATAGCAACAAAAAAGAGCCTATCCCGAAAGATAGGCTCTAAATTATCTCGTGTTGTTTATGGGGTAAATTCGAGGTTCTTAGAACTGCGACATTGTCGTTTACTTAGCACTCCTCCCCACTATATCGAGATGTTGGGACTCTTAGTAAGTGAAACCGTTAGAGTCACCTGTGTATTTTACACCATTGATAACGAGCTCGATAGTAACCTTTGTCTGCTGAATATGAACATAAGACTCACTAGTAACATCTGTTGTTGCTACACCATCAACGGTAACATTGGTGAAGTAGCTTGAACGAGTTGTGTCGGCATAGAACTTAGCAAATGCCAACTCGTTAGTAGTTACAGTGATAACGCGGCCATCATCCTTACCTGTAAGTGTGATAACAGCAGTGCTGGTGTCGTAGTGAGCTGAGTAGTTCCAATTCTCATAGTTCTCGCCGCCAGTGTTGCCGCCTTCGTTGCCACCCTCCTCAGGCTGTGCCTCAGTAGTGAATGTTGCAGTACCAGCATCAGAGGTGATATACAAAGCCTCGTCAGAAGAGTTTGCTACAACTGATACAGTGTATGTCGTAGCGTACTCAAGGTTGTTATATACGATGTATGTTGTAGATACAGTCTGAACATCTGTGCCGTTCAAAGTAACAGTGTAGTCCTTAGCACCTACAATCTCCTGCCAGCTGATAGTTGCAGCGTTGCCAGAAGCGATACCTGCTACAGATGGAGTAGCAAGCTTTACAGGCTCTGCAGGCTCTGTTGAGCCACCCTCGTTGCCCTCAGCCTCAACGTATGTGAAAGTCATCTCGCTACCATCTTCCATTGTAAGATTGATAGTGTAGTCAGCAGTTGCCTTCTCTGCTACAACCAAAGTACCAGCAGCTGCCTTGTAAGATACGCCACCAACAACGATATTGTTTGTAGAGAAGTAACTCTTGTTGCCGCTGTATGAGCGAGTAATCCAGTTGTAAGTACCAGGGGTAACGCCGCTCTCATTTGCCGCATATTCATTTACGCAAAGGCTAAGCTTGTCGCCAGCCTCGTTTGTAAGCTTATACTCGAAGTAGTAGAATGCAGTGTTGTAAGTAACATACTCCCAGTTAGTGAATACAACAACACTTGGCTCCTCGCTAACCTCACCTCGATCGTTGAGCTTACCGTTGTACTCAATCATATATGTGAAGCCGTCACGACCCTGAAGAGTAAGCTCGATATGGTAAACATCGCCCTCAGCCTCAACAACAGCAGTACCAGCGTCAACAGCTACAGATGTGCCGTTTACGGTGAATGTGCGAGTTGTGAAGTCTACGAAGTCGTTGTAACCCCACCAAGAGGTATTTGTCCAAGTGTATAGCTGAGCAGTAAGTGCAGTCTCAGAAGCGTACTGTGCTGGGAAGTGTACATCTACAGAGAAGCCCTCGCCAGATACAGCATACTTGTTGCCATAGCTTGAAGAACCACCCCAGTACCACTTATCAGCAGTGTGTGTAGCCTGGAACTCTACAGGAACATCTGTACCACCGTCGCCAACAGTAAGTGCACCCTCGAATACTACGTGGTGAACCTCGCCATTTGCCATCTCGATGTTAGCCTCGATCTTGCCAGTAGTGATAACAAGGTTTGCATCCTTAAACATCTCCATACCATTTACAAGGTCGCCATTCTGCATCTGGTAGCGGAATGAGTAGTCATCAATGATAGTGTTTGCGCTATAGCTTGAAGCCAAAGAGTAAGTGCCGTTAGGAAGAACACCGTTACCCTTAGTTGCAGATACAATACCGAAAGAGTAGTAAGTACCACCGTTTACACCCCAACCATTGCTGCCCCAAGTGTTGTCGCCAAGCTCGAAGTAGTAGTAGTGAAGACCACCATCAGCCTCGTACTCAGTTGTGATGTGAGTTGCTGCGAACTCTACCTTGTCGCCTGGCTGCTCTGGCTGCTCTGGCTGCTCTGGCTCATCGCCTGGACCATCAGGATTAAGAGATGCCTTAGTAGTCATAGTGATGAAGTCCTTAACAGTAGCCTTGTTGTTCTGAGCTGCTACAGCAACAACATACTCAGTAGACTCCTTAAGACCCTCCTCCTTGATAATGATATTCACATTAGCATCTGCAGCCTTACCATTTGTAAGAATCTCAGCAGCGTTAGGAACGTCAGAACCCTCAACTACAAGGTATGCAACCTGAGTAGCATCAGTAGATGTAATGATGAACTGCACAGAAGTCTCTGTTGTAGACATAGCAGTTACCTTTACTGTAGGCTCCTTAAGCTCATCTACAGCAGTGTTCTCCTGACAAGCCACGAAGAATAGTGGCAATGCAAGAAGTGCGGTAAAAAGATTTTTAATTTTCATAAAGTTTTGTTTTTAATAGGTTATGTTATTTGTGATAATTTCTATTTGAGGTACTTGTTCAACCAGTCGAAGAACTCTCTATTCCATACGACAGAGTTCTGTGGTTGGAATACCTGGTGAGCCTCGTTCTCAAACGATACCAAGCGAGCATCAATGCCCTGAACGCGTGCTGCAGTGAATGCCTCCAATGACTGGCTATATGGGATACGGTAGTCCTTCTCGCCAGTGATAATCATAATTGGGCTATCCCAATTGCCTACCTTCTTGTGTGGTGAGTTCGCGTACGAGCGCTGTGCTGTAGCGTTGTCCATCTCCCAGTATGCGCCTCCGTAGTCGTTTGTTACGAAGAAGAGCTCCTCGGTGTGACCGTACATAGACTCGAAGTTGAAAATTCCGCAGTGTGCGATAAACGCCTTGAAGCGACCCTCGTGAACGCCTGCAAGGTAGTAGGTAGAGTACCCACCGTATGATGCACCTACGCAACCACGACGCTCAGTGTCAACAAATGGCTCCTTCGATACCTCGTCGATAGCAGCAAGGTAGTCACGGATATTCTGACCTGAGTAGTCGCCAGAGATCTGGTCGGTCCACTCCTGACCAAATGATGGACAGCCACGACGGTTAGGTGCTACGATGATATAGCCCTCGGCAGCCATAAGCTGGAAGTTCCAACGGTAGCTCCAGAACTGCGATACGGTGCTCTGTGGACCACCCTGGCAGTAGAGTAGTGTAGGGTACTTCTTCGTTGGGTCGAAGTGTGGAGGGTAGATAACCCATGTAAGCATCTTCTTACCATCGGTAGTAGTAATCCAACGCTCCTCAACCTTACCGAAGTCGATATTGTCATAAATCTCGCGGTTTACATCCGTAAGCTGTGTAAGCTCGCCAGACTCAAGGTTTACATCGTAGAGCTCAACGGCCTTAGAGATTGTGTTCATATTTGCAACAATCTTACCACCTGCGAAGGTGAAATTGTTGATATCGTGGTTGCCCTTAGTGATATGCTTCATATTACCGTTAAGGTCGATATGAGCCACCTGGTGAGTGCCACGCCAAGGAAGAACGAAGTACATAGCCTCGTTGCCATCCCACACAACCTCGGTTACGCAGTAGTCCTGACCGCGTGTGATGTAGTTGCACTCGTTGGTCTCAAGGTTGAAGACCCAAAGGCGCTGCTGGTCTGCTTCGTTGCCTGGGCGACGCTGTGAGCGGAAGGCAATCTTCTTGCCGTCTGGTGAGAATACTGGATACTTGTCGTAGCCTACGAACTTATCTACACCCTGTGCTGCAGCCTCCTTTGTAAGGTTGCGTGTAGTCTCCGAAGCGAAGTCGTAGAGGAAGATATCCGAATCAGTAGAGAGTGCATACTCTGTGCCTGTCAATGGCTTACATGTGTAAGCAAGCTGTGTGCCGTCTGGAGAGAGACGAATCTCTGCAGTGTCGAAGTATGGTGCCAAAGGAGCATCGTATGCCTTGTCTGCACCGATGATATCCTTGCCATTTACAATCTTGCCATTCACGTAGTCGGCAGCGAAGATATGAAGGTATGAGCCATCATCCCAGTAGTCCCAGTGGCGTACCATAAGGTCGTCATAGATGCGCACCTTCGACTTATCCATATCCTCGTACTTGTTCGAACCCTTGAGCTTAGCAACCTCTACGCGCTGAACATAGAAGGCGTGGTCGCCCTCGATGCCGAAGCCCTCGATGCCACCCTCGATATCGGTGAGCTGTGTTAGGTTCTCGCCATTAAGACCCATACTCCAAGCCTGCATCGAGCCTGAGCGGTTCGACATAAAGGCTACAGTGTTGTTGTCGAGCCACTGTGGAGCAGTATTTGTAGAGTTGTAGTCGGTAATAGCGCGCTCCTGGCCAGTAGCCATATCGCGCAACCATAGAAGTGTGATGCCGCGATTCTCAGCCATGTTGTACTGAGTAACGGTGTAGATAAGCTGTGAGCCATCTGGCGAAAGGGTCTGCTGACCGATACGACTCATCTTCCACATTACCTCTGGTGTGAACTTGCCTGCCTCCTTCTCCTGGGCTGTCAGAGCGTTGTCTATTGTCAGAGGCTTTGGAGCGTTGTCGTTGACCTCTGAGCCACAGCCAACCGCAAGGATTGTTGCGAATGTCATAAAAAAGAGAATTTTTTTCATAAAGTTGTTATTTAATGTTTATCTTTGCCAACAAATGAAATGCGTATGAAGGACTACACAATATATTTTTGTGATACTGAGGTGGTTGTGACAACAGAGTCTCCCAATTCTCAATACACAGTATTGGGCGTTGATGCTTCGTTTGCTATTTCGCGTGCTAAGGTAGTAAAAAAAGTCGAAACAGACAAATTTATTGCAATTATAACCCCAAATCCCACAGCTACTTTCGACTCGCTGAAGTCGCAGTTTAAGGAGGTCTTTGCTGCGGGTGGCGTTGTGGTGAGTGACGAGGAGGAACTTCTAATGATAGAGTTGCGTAATCGCTGGGACTTGCCAAAGGGACATATCGAGGCTGGCGAGAGTGAGAGTGTGGCGGCACTAAGAGAGGTCGAGGAGGAGACGGGTGTAAAGGCGGAGATTGTTGGTAATAAGCCAATTGCAGTGACCTGGCACGCCTACGATACGTATGGTAGCTGGGAGCTAAAGCGTACCTCGTGGTGGCGAATGCGAGCCTTGAAGGGCGAGGTTGTGCCGCAGCGTGAGGAGGGTATTGCAAATGTGGCGTGGTCTGCTCGTGAGGAGGTTGCCGAGCGACTAAAACAAAGCTATCCCACAATTAAATTTGTTGTTGAGGCGTTATATAGCAACAAATAGAGATGCTATGAATAAGATTCTTTGGGTTGACGATGAGATAGATTTGCTCAAACCCCATGTGATGTTCCTTACATCGAAGGGTTATGAGGTGGATACTTGTAATAACGGTTACGATGCAGTAGATATGCTCCGTACTACTGCCTACGATCTTGTGGTATTGGATGAGATGATGCCCGGTATGACGGGTCTCGAGACCCTGCCACTTATCAAGGAGGCGCACCCTTCGTTGCCTGTAATTATGGTGACTAAATCTGAAGAGGAAAACATTATGAATAAGGCGATTGGCTCAAAAATCGCAGACTATATCATAAAGCCGGTGAATCCTAATCAGGTCTTGCTTTCTATAAAGAAAAACCTCCACTCCGAGCGTCTTGTTACCGAGCAGACAACGGCAGATTATCGATCGGAGTTTGGACGTATCACCGCCCAGCAGCAGAGCGCCTCGACCTTTATGGATTGGTGTGCCTTGTATCGTAAGATTGTGGGCTGGGAGATAGAGCTCTCCACGTCAAGAGATAAGAGTATAGGCGAGGTGTTGCTATATCAGAAAAACGAGGCTAATCAGGAGTTCTCGAAGTTTGTACGCCGTAATTACTACAACTGGATAAATCAGCGCGTTGACGATAGCGAAATACCGGTTATGTCGCACACCTTGATGCGTCGAAGAGTTTTGCCAGAAGTGGATAAGGGTGAGAAGGTTACGCTCTTTGTAATCGATAATATGCGCTACGATCAGTGGCGTGTGATAGAACCGATGTTGCGAGGCTACTACGATATCGCGGTCGACGACCTCTATTGCTCGATTCTGCCTACCGCTACGCAGTATGCGCGTAATGCGCTCTTTGCGGGTTTGATGCCGTTGGCTATAGATAAGCTTATGCCTGATAAGTGGTTCAATGACAATGAGGATGGTGGCAAAAATATGTATGAGGAGGAGTTTGTGCGTCGATTGTTGCAACAGTCGGGTTGCAATTGTAAACTCTCGTTCGATAAGATTGTGCGTCCAGAGGCGGGTCGTAGAATGCTCGATAATATGAATAAGGTATACGAGGCTGATTTCTCGATTATTGTCTACAACTTTCTTGATATTCTCTCTCACGCGCGTACCGAGACTGATATTATTCGTGACCTTACCGATGACGAGGCTTCGTTCCGCTCACTTACACGCTCTTGGTTTGAGCACTCGGAGCTATACACTATGTTGACGCTCCTCTCGGAGCGCGGTCATAAGGTGATTATCACCTCGGACCACGGTACTATTCGTGTGGATAACCCCGTGCGAGTTACGGGCGATAGGGAGACATCGGCAAATCTTCGCTATAAGACGGGTCGTAACTTAATGTATAACGCGCGCGAAGTATATGAGGTAACGCGCCCCGAGGATATTCAGCTTCCGTCTGGTCGTCTGACGTCGAGCTACATCTTCGCCTACAACCGAGATTTCTTGGTGTATAACAATGATGCCAATAAATATATCCGCTACTACAAGAATACCTTTCAGCATGGAGGTATCTCGATGGAGGAGATGATGGTGCCATTCGTGGTGCTTAAGCCTAAGAAAAGATAAATTTCTTGTGATAAGCGGCCATCTGCGGCATCTGGCTTGTCTGAAAATTCCTCATTTACGCTTGGTAAACTGCGGATTTTCAGCCTGCGACCAGCTTCACAGCTAACCGCTTCTAACAAGAAATTATGGTTGAACGATAAATATGAGGCGTGCAGAAAATAGAAGTCGGCAATGTGCGGCATCTGGCTTGTCTGAAAATTCCTCATTTACGCTTGGTAAACTGCGGATTTTCAGCCTGCGACCAGCTTCACAGCTAACCGCTTCTAACAAGAAATTCTGGTTGAACGATAAATATGAGGCGTGCAGAAAATAGAAGTCGGCAATGTGCGGCATCTGGCTTGTCTGAAAATTCCTCATTTACGCTTGGTAAACTGCGGATTTGATACCTCATTTACGTGTATGTGTCAAATATATAAATATTGATTAAAACAAACTAATAATATAATGGAGAAAGTAATTGAGATTAACTCATTGGACGAGTTGGATAAGGTTGCCCAGACGGTCATAGATTCGCTTGAGGGTCGTACGGTGGTTGCCTTTGATGCCCCTATGGGTGCAGGTAAGACCACGCTTATTGGTCGCATCGCGCGATTGCTTGGCGCGGAGGATGACGTTACAAGCCCAACATTTGCAATTGTGAACCAGTATGAGGGTGTTCGCACCATCTATCACTTTGATATGTATCGTATCGAGCGCATCGAGGAGGCACTCGACTTTGGCTCAGAGGAGTATCTAAGTTCGGGCGAGTTGTGTTTGGTGGAGTGGCCCGAGAAGATTGAGGCGTTGCTGCCAGATGATACTATGGTTGTGAAGATTGAGATACTCTCTGAGGGTGCGCGACGTTTTGTAATTCGGTAATTTTGACTACCTTTGTCGCGTTTTTCAAAGAAAATATACTTAAATTATGGAGAAGTACGAGTCAAAACAGCAACAGATAAATCACCCAGCGGCGTTGATATTCCCAATTATCTCGCGTATGGATCTTATGACCCCAGCCATTCAGGATAAGGTTGAGGAGTGGGAGGCAACCGAAGATAGTTGCTCTTTCAAGGTTAAGGGTATGAAGGTGTCGTTGCGCATTGAGGAGAAGGTTGAGAATAAGCATGTTAAGATTGTAGCTGGCGAGGGAGGTCTACCTATCGATTTCTGTTTCTGGATCCAGCTTAAGGAGGTTGCCGAGCGCGATACACGCATTCGTATGGTGCTCCACGCTGAGCTAAATATGATGATGCGAATGATGCTTGGCTCGAAACTTCAAGCAGGTCTTGACCAGGCTGTAGAGGGTTTGGCAAAGGCTTTGAATAGCTTTAGATAGTAGTTTGTTTATTGCAGTACAGAGGGTTGTGAGCCTAAAAACGATTTTTATTTTCGTTTTTGCTTGCATATTTTACAAAGTTGCTGTATATTTGCGAACATTTTTGCCGAGATTTAAGTTTTGGCAAGTTTTAAGAGTAGAAGATTTTTACAAAAAAAACAATTAAAATAAATAATTACAACTATGACAAAGGCAGATATCGTAAACGAGATTGCAAAGTCTACTGGTGTTGAGAAGGTACAGGTCCAGGCTATCGTAGAGGCGTTTATGGATAGCGTTAAGGACGCTATGATCAAGGGTGAGAATGTGTACTTGCGTGGTTTCGGTAGCTTCATCATCAAGAAGCGTGCTGAGAAGGTAGCTCGTAACATCTCTAAGAATACAACTATCACTATTCCTGAGCACAATATCCCAGCTTTCAAGCCAGCTAAGAGCTTTGCAGGTGAGGTAAAGTAATTGACAAACCTTTTAATATTATATAATTATGCCAAACGGAAAGAAGCACAAGCGTCATAAGATGGCGACGCACAAGCGTAAGAAGCGTCTTCGCAAGAATCGTCATAAGAAGAAGTAATTTTTCTTATTAGGACATAGTTGGAGCTAAGGCAAGTCCTTAGCTTCACCTATTTATGTTAACCGATTTACATTGTATTTATGAATAGAGAACTTGTAATCAATGTAAATCCAACGGAGGTCTCAATTGCACTCTGCGAGGATAAGGTCCTTGTGGAGTTGAACAAGGAGCGTTGCGAAAACGGTTTCTCGGTAGGCGACATCTACTTGGGTCGCGTACGAAAGATTATGCCGGGTTTGAATGCTGCGTTCGTAAATATTGGTCACGAGAAGGATGCCTTCATCCACTACCTCGATCTTGGTGCTAACTACGCGTCGTTGCAGCGTATCGTAGATAGCAGAAACAAGGGAGATAAGATGGTTAGAGTCGAGACTATGAAGCCCGAACCACATCTTGAGAAGGAGGGTCGCATAGGCGACCACTTGAAGGTGGGTGACACCATGTTGGTGCAGATATCCAAGGAGGCGATATCAACCAAGGGTCCACGTCTAACAGCAGATTTGTCGCTTGCGGGACGAAATGTGGTGTTGGTGCCATTCTCGAATAAGGTGATGGTATCTGCAAAGATACGCTCCAATGCCGAAAAGAAACGACTTCGTAAAGTAGCGCTCGATGTGCTACCAAAGAATTTCGGTGTCATCATCCGCACTGCTGCAGCTTCGGCAGAGGATATAGACATTATGCAAGACATACTCTCTCTTGTTGAGAGATGGAACAAGACTCTTAGCACAATGCGTAAGAGTGAGGCTCCCGCTCGCGTGATGAGCGAGATGAGCCGAGTGAATACAATTATTCGCGACTCGCTGAACGATACATTCTCGCAAATCACCGTAGATGACGAGACTCTATACGGAGAGATTAAGAGCTATGTACACGTCATTAAGCCAGAGATGGAGAAGTTGGTGAAGCTCTATAAGGGCAAGGTGCCAATTTTTGACCAGTTCGATGTTGCGAAGCAGATTAAGTCGTTATTCGCAAAGTATGTATCGTTGCGCCGTGGTGCTTACCTAATTATTGAGCACACTGAGGCTATGCACGTCATCGACGTCAACTCAGGAAACCGCACCAAGGCAGAGGACGACCAGGAGCAGACAGCCTTAGAGGTGAACCTTGCAGCAGCAGCCGAGATAGCACGCCAGTTGCGTCTTAGAGATATGGGTGGTATCATCATTGTCGACTTCATCGATATGCGTAAGCAGCAGAGCCGACAGATACTTCTTCAGGAGATGCAACAGCTAATGGCTAAGGATAAGGCAAAGCACACAATTCTGCCACTCACCAAGTTTGGTCTTATGCAGATTACGCGACAGCGTGTGCGCCCAATTGCCGTAGAGGAGACTTCGGATATATGCCCAACGTGCTATGGTACAGGTAAGGTTGGTCCTACAATCTTGCTTGAGAATAAGATCGAGGGGCAAGTACAACTTCTTGCAGAAAAGGGGGCGAAATATATCAACCTTAGAGTAAGCCCGTATGTTAAGGCTTATCTTACAAAGGGACTCCTATCAAGAAGATTGCGTTGGATTTTCAAGTATAAGACATTCATTAAGCTTAGCTCATCGCAGAGCATCGGTATGGTGGATGTTGGTTACTTCGACAGAAAGGGAGAGTCGCTTCTTATTAACTCTCAAGAGTAAAACCCTAACGAAGCGATATGAACTATTTGAAGGGGCTTGTTCGTGACTCCAAACTCGCGAACGAGTTGTACAAATGTTTGGAAAATAGAGGCTCTACCGTCCATCTAAATCAGGTGGTCGGCGGGGCCTTTTCGTTATATTCGGCAGCTACGATAGAGCGTATGGGTGGTCTGCATATCTTCCTTATGGAGGATAGAGATAGTGCTGCCTATCTTGTTAATGACTTCTACGAACTGCTTAACGATGAGGATGTTGCCTTCTTCCCATCAGGCTATAAGCGCTCGTTGGCTTATGGCTCGGAGGATGCTCAAGGTGTGGTGCAGCGAACAGCAACGCTCAACGCTATAACCAATCATCGTGAGGGTTATTTGGTCGTGTGTACCTACCCCGAGGCGTTGGCAGAGACGGTGACGGGGCGTGTAAATCTCGATAAGCAGTCGTTGCATCTGCATCGAGGTGATGCCATGAAGCAGGCCGATCTTATCGCGTGGCTGGAGGAGCATAACTTTGTGCGTGTAGAGTTTGTTTATGAGCCGGGTCAGTACTCTGTTCGAGGAGGCTTGGTAGATATCTTCTCGTATGCCGAGTCGCGCCCGTATCGCGTAGACTTCTTTGGTGACGAGATAGACTCGTTGCGTAGGTTTGATATTGCCAGTCAGCTCTCGGAGGAGCGTCCTGAGGAGGTCTATATCATTCCCAATACCACTCGCGAGGATGGCGAGAGGGTATCGTTGGCGGAGTTTGCAGGCAAGGCTACTTGGTGGATTGGCGATGGCGATTTCGCTCTTCGTAAGGTGGCAGATATACGCAAAAAGTTATTGGAGAGTGCTGAAAATGAGGAGCAAATAGCGAGCTTCACATCGCGTGTAACCTCGCGTCAGCGTCTGCTTGCCGATTGGGCAGATTCTACAATCATCCTTCGTAAGGATAATATCAAGGAGCGTCAAGCTACCGATGAACTTAGCTTCGATACTGCGCCACAGCCAGCCTTTAACCGCAACTTTGAGATGTTGGCGGATGATATTCGCTGGAATAAGGAGCGCGGTTACCAGACGATGATACTCTCGCATAACAAGGCTCAGGTAGAGCGACTTACCAATATCTTCCATCAGGTGGGTCGCCGTCAGGTTGACTTCCGTGCAGAGGATTTGGTTATCCACGAGGGCTTCATTGATAACACGCTAAAAATCTGCGTATATACAGATCATCAGATATTTGATCGTTATCAGCGCTACCGTCTGCGAGGCGAGATTAAGCGCGACGAGCAGATGACCGTTGCAGAGCTTAACGCCTTGAAGGTGGGCGACTTTGTGGTGCATATTGACCACGGTGTCGGTCGCTTTGGAGGCTTGGTAAAGCTAAATGAGAATGGTCGAGTGAAGGAGGCTATCAAGCTGATATACAAGGATAACGATATCCTCTTTGTAAATGTTCACGCCCTGCATCGTATATCTCGATATAAGAGTGGCGAGGGCGAGGCACCAAAGATATACAAATTGGGTAATGGTGCTTGGCAGAAGCTGAAGGATACCACTAAGAAGGCGGTTAAGGATATCTCGCGTGAGCTTATCGCGTTGTATGCCAAGCGTAAGGCATCGAAGGGTTTTGCCTTCTCGGAGGATAGCTATCTTCAGCAGGAGTTGGAGGCCTCGTTTAAGTGGGAGGATACGCCCGATCAGCAGAGTGCTGTGGCGGCTATAAAGAGTGATATGGAGTCCGATCAGCCAATGGATAGGCTTGTTTGCGGCGATGTGGGCTTTGGTAAGACCGAGGTTGCTATACGTGCAGCATTTAAGGCTGCGTGTGATGGTAAGCAGACGGCAGTACTTGTGCCAACCACGATTCTTGCCCTACAGCACTATCGTTCATTCTCGGAGCGTCTGCGCGATTTGCCTGTGACGGTGGAGTATATCAATCGTACGAAGTCGGCAAAAGAGACACGTCGTATTATCGAAGAGCTAAAGTCAGGTAAAATAGATATTCTTATTGGTACTCATAAGTTGTTGTCTAAACAGTTGGAGTTCCACGATTTAGGTCTGCTTATCATAGACGAGGAACAGAAGTTTGGTGTGGCGGCAAAGGAGAAGCTAACCCAGCTATCGGTGGCTGTGGATACCCTCACGCTTACGGCAACGCCAATTCCTCGAACACTACAATTCTCGCTTATGGGTTCGCGCGATTTGTCGATTATATCGACACCACCACCTAATAGGCAACCTATTGTTACCGAGTCGCACGTATTCTCGGAGGAGGTTATAAAGGATGCTATCGAGGAGGAGCTTTCGCGTGGCGGTCAGGTCTACTTCGTTCATAATCGCGTTGAGGATCTTACAACTATTCAGGGTCTTATCACACGCCTCTGCCCTAAGGCACGTGTGGCTATAGGTCACGGTCGTATGCCTGCCGAGCAGCTTGAGAAGCTTATAATGGACTTTATCTATGGAGAGTTTGATGTCTTGGTGGCAACGACGATTATTGAGAATGGTATCGATATTGGTAATGCTAACACGATCATTATCAACGATGCACATCGCTTTGGTCTAAGCGATTTGCATCAGTTGCGCGGTCGTGTGGGTCGCTCCGATAGAAAGGGCTTTTGCTACTTGCTCTCGCCTCCGAATGAACTTATCGGCGATGATGCTCGACGTAGGTTGAGGGCTATTGAGGAGTTCTCGGATTTGGGCTCGGGCTTTAATATCGCTATGCAGGACCTTGATATTCGTGGTGCAGGTAATTTGCTTGGTGCTGAGCAGAGTGGCTTTATTGCCGATGTAGGTATTGAGACCTACCAGAAGATTCTTAATCAAGCGATTTCGGAACTTCGCGCCGAGGGCCTTGATACATCGGGCTTGTCGCAGGCTGAGAACGATGCTATGCGAGATATCTCGTTTGTGGATGATGCTACGATTGATATCGATATCGATGCCTCAATTCCTGATAGTTATGTGCGTTCGCAGAGCGAGAAGTTGCGCCTTTATCGAGAGATTGATGCTATGCGTGACGATGCTCAGTTTGATGCTTTGCTGGTGCGCCTGCAGGATAGATTTGGCGCTGTGCCACAGCCTGTTAGGGAACTTATGGATGTTGTGAAATTGCGTCGTGAGGCTATAAATCTCGGTATGGAGCATGTCAAGGTTAAGAACGGTTTGATGATTGTGCGTTTTGTGGGTGATAACAACTCGCCATTTTTTAAGACCGATACCTTCCTAAATATGCTTCGTAGAGTGGTTTCGGAGCCAGATAGATTTGTTGTTAAGCAATATAATAATCGCTTGTCGATGACCGTTAGAAAGATATATTCAATTGCCGAAGGCGTGGAGATGTTGCGCTCGTTGGCTCGTACGGCAAATGGCGAGGAGCGAAAATAGAGGGATATGTATTTAATTGTTGATGTAGGAAATAGCAGAGCTAAGGTTGTAGTGTTTGATAATGACAGAATTGTATATCAGACTGTAGCTGAAACGCTTACTTATGATATTGTGTCAAGTATCGTGGCGCAGTATCAGGGTTTATGCTCGGCAATTATCTCTACCACAAGGGGCGATGGCGAGAGCTTAAAGGCGTTAGTTGAGAGGTGTGTTGAGCGTGTGTTGCTATTTGCTCCTGCAACTACGCCTATTCCAATTAAAAATGGCTATCATACGCCAAATACCTTGGGGGCAGATAGGCTTGCTGCGGCAGTTGGTGCTTGGGCTGTAGATCCCGAGAGCGATGTTATGGTCGTGGACTTTGGTACGGCAATTACTATCGACTATGTTATCGGAGGTGAGTTCCGCGGAGGCAATATCTCGCCTGGTGTGACAACACGCTTTCGTTCGCTTGCGGACTATACGGCTTGTTTGCCTTTGTGCTCTGCAACCGAGGAGGTTTTGGAGTATGGTCGTACGACCGTTGAGGCTATCGAGCAGGGTGTGATGCGAGGCGTTGAGCACGAAATAAGGGGTTATGTAGAGGCATTTTCTAAAGAAAATGATAAAAAACGCATAATTTTTACCGGTGGCGACGCAAAATATTTTGTAAAGAGAATTAAAAACACGATATTTGCGGACTGTGGGCCGCTTATTTTCGGACTTGCTACAATTTTGAAGTATAATGCTTAGAGTGAAGAGAGATATAATCTTAGGCGTGATGTTGCTTTTGTTGATGCCTTTTATGGCATCGGCACAGACAAGTAGTATCAATGCTTATTCGCCATACTCGATGTATGGCATGGGTGAGTTGCTTACTCCTGGTTCTGCGCAGATGCGTAGTATGGGAGGTGTAGGTATTGCTGTGCGTAACTATGGCGAGATAAATGTTTTAAATCCTGCCGCAGCAAGTATCGCACCACAGAAGAGTTTTCTCTTCGATGTAGGCTTTGACGGCACATACTTCTACAACATTCAGTCAAAGTATAATGCTGATGGTGTTGCACTAAAGCCAGCGGAGACAGCATACAAAACTGCAAATATCCACAGTATCTCGCTTACATTCCCATTGGCAGAGCGTGTGGGTCTGTCGTTTAGCATTGCGCCTTATAGCAGTGTGGGCTATAAAGTAAAGACTACCGATGAGAATGAGGATACTTGGGCAGATATCGGTCGCGTGCGTTATGGTCACGATGGCGAGGGTGATATTAGCCAGGTGAAGTTGTCGTTGGGTTGGGCACCATGGCAGAAGTTCTCTGTGGGTGTAGCTGCGAAGTACTACTGGGGTAGCGTGACACGCTCATACGAGGCGGCGGCTACGAATGTTATCACTGGCTCGGGTGTTTACGCATCAACTAAGGGTGTGGATAACTACGAGGTAAGTAACATCAAGCTTCAGCTTGGTCTTCAGTGGAGCCCTGTGCAGACCGAGGCTAAGAGCTTTACTCTTGGTGCTACATACGACTTTGGCGGTAAGCTAAATCCGAAGAAGAAGAGTTATGTATATACCGACAACGTGATAAATAGCATCAAGGATAACCCTATTCGTCAGAGAATCGATGCTATGGAGCTACGTGTGCCACACGAGTTGGGTGTGGGTGTGTTCTTCCGCAATAGAAAGATGGCGTGGGGTGCTGATTATCTCTATGCGTCGTGGGGTGGCGATAACTCTGGATATACGGAGAATACAACGCCATCGACTATAGATGTTCGCTATATCGATACACATACCGTGAAACTCGGTTTTGAGTACACACCTCGTGTTAACGATGTGCGTAATTACCTAAATCGTATTGCATACCGTGCCGGCGTGCGAGCTGGTAACTACTACCAGTCGTTTGGCGGTGAGAAGATTAACACCATCGCGGTAAGTGCCGGTTTTGGCCTGCCACTAAAGATATGGGGTATCTCTACGATGAATATCGGCTTTGAGTATGGTCGTATGTCGTCTAAGAACCCTGTCAAGCTGGATGCTAAGAAGGTGGGTCTTGTAAGCCAGCAGAGCTTCAAGATAACGTTGGGCTTCTCATTGTTCTCGGCCGATACAGCAGACTATTGGTTTGTGCAGCAGAAGTACGATTAACCTAACCCATTTAGTAAGAAACAAAGCAAAACTATAAAATTAAAAAACTAACTACAATTTATGAAAAGCGTAAAATTTCTTTTGGCTGCCGTAGCGATGTTCGTTGGCTTAAACGCGATGGCACAGGATTTTAGCGATGACAAAGTCTATGGTAAGTGGGGCGCAACTGTTGAGGAGCGTCAGGAGAACATCCTTGCCAGCAACTACCTTAAGGAGGCTATCGATGCTAAGGATTTCAACCGTGCTGCACACTATTTCCAGCAGCTTTTGGAGAAGTGTCCAGAGGCTTCACAGCAGACTTTTGCTCGTGGTGTAACTATCTACAAGAACAAGGCACAGCGTGCTCGTAGCGTTGAGCAGAAGCGTATGTTTATCGACTCTGTACTCTTTATCTACGATCAGCGTGTTGTTTACTTCGGTAACCACGAGAAGAATGGTAAGGATTACATCCTTGATATGAAGGCTCGCGATATGCTCCGTTACTGCACTACAGACCGTCCATTGCTTCGTGCTGGTTTGAAGGATGCTGTAGATGCTGCAATGGAGAGTGGTCGTGTTAACCTCGATATCGTAGCTTCATACTACAAGTATCTTTGCGAGGATTTCGAGTATGATGATAATGTAACAAGCGATATCGTACTTACAGAGTATGAGCGTCTTTCTCCATTGTTTGCAGAGGTTTCTGCAGAGGATGAGCAGTACAAGGAGATCTTCGAGAATAGCTTTGGTACAAGTGGCGCTGCAAGCTGCGACAACCTTGAGACTTTGTTCTCTGCAAAGCTTGAGGCTGATCCAGATAACGTAGCACTTTTGGCTCAGGCAGTAGCACTTATGTCACGTGCTCAGTGTACAAGCGACTTCTTCTTCGCTTCAACTGAGAAGTACTACGCTGTAAACCCATCTTCTGAGACAGCGCTCTTCCTTGCACAGGGCTTCCAGGGTCGTGGCGAGAATGATAAGGCGTTGAAGTATTTGCGTGAGGCATTGGCTGTTGAGGCTGATCCTGCTCGCAAGGAGCCTTTGTATGTTCAGATCGCTCTTATCGAGATTAGCAACCACAACTACAGCGCAGCTGCTGATGCTGCTCGTGAGTTGCGCGGTATCAACCCTGAGAATGGTTACGCATACTTCATCCTTGGTCAGTGCTACGCATCTACAACATGTGCTGATGACAAGGTTGGTGGTACAACAGTTTACTGGGCTGCATACGATGCTATGGCTCAGGCTGCTAACCTTCTTAAGGATGAGCCAGAGGTGTTGAAGGCTGCACAGCAGTTGATGAACGCTTACCGTGCTGCATTCCCTCCACAGGAGCAGTGCTTCTTCGCAGAGCTTACTGCTGGTGCTCGTTACACCATCACTTGCGGCTTTGCTAAGGGTCAGACAACAACAGTTCGTTACCGCTAATATTAGGCATTTACCTGAGATATGCTCATGAGAATGAAACGATATGCAGTGTTAGCACTCTCCGTATTGGGGAGTGCTACATTGCTATTCTCTTGTGGCAAAAAGGTACACGTTACATCCTACGATAATGAGACTCTGATGACAGAGTCGAGCGAGAACCGCACGATAACAATGATGGAGAATGGCAAGCGCTCCTATACCTTTACCTCTCCGCTAATGGAGGGCTATAGGCTGGCCTCGAACCCATATCAGGAGTTTCGTCGCGGTATTGAAATGACAACATTTACTGACTCCTTGTCGCTCCCCGAGGTAACTATTACTGCGAACTATGCTATCTACTATGAGTTGCAGAGGTTGTGGGAGGCAAAGGGTAATGTGGTGGTTATACGCCGTGACCGTGAGGAGGGCGATACCACTGTTAAGGGACATACTGAGGT
The DNA here is from genome assembly GCA_045633525.1 of Alistipes sp. Taxonomy (GTDB): domain Bacteria; phylum Bacteroidota; class Bacteroidia; order Bacteroidales; family Rikenellaceae; genus Alistipes. The sequence continues at coordinate 56,862 of JAZQYM010000014.1, forward strand.
ATATACTCAGCAGTTGTTCTGGAATGCTACAACGAAGAAGATATACTCGAACGTAGATACAAAGGTCTTGCAGGCTGACGGCTGGCACTTCGGTGTGGGCTTCGATGCCGATGAAGATTTGAAGAATATTCACTTCCGTAAATATAGCTCCGAGGTTGAGTTTGAGATGACCGAGGAGGAGAAGAGCGATACCACTAAGCGTAAGAGTCTTGAGGAGAAGATTCAGGAGGATAGTGGCTTGTCAGAGCAAGAGGGTAGAGCTGATAGAGATCGCCGGGCGGAGCGCGATGCTCGTGCCAAGGCTCCTGCTAAGCAGGTGCCAGGCTTTGCCTCGCCAAGACCTACGGAGGGAAATATTGTGCGACCAACAGAGCCTCTAAAGCCTCATGGAAATATGCAGGTAGAGGGTGGTGATCAAAGACCAATGCCAGCAAATAATGGTCGTGAGATGCGTCCAGGTAGTAGACCTGTTGGTGGTGCTCAGTCGCAGAATCCTATAAGCATTAACGCCTCAAAAGTGGAGATAGATAATGGTCCACAGAGTGGCGCTGCAAAGAGGTAATGCACGAAATATCAAGATTTATTTAGATGGGTGAAGATACTTTATCGATACTTATAATTATAGCCGTGATGCTCGTCTTCTCGGCATTCTTTTCTGGTATGGAGATCGCCTTCTTGGGTCGTAATAGACTCAGAGAGGAGATCGACCGTAAGCAGAATTTTATGTTTAATCATATTGCTGAGCTCTTTGCGCGCAACTCAAGCAACTACATCACCACAATTCTTGTGGGTAACAACATCGCTCTTGTTATCTACTCTATGGCGATGTCGAAGCTTATGCTCGAGTCCTTTGCAATAGATAACACACTTCTTCAGACGATTATATCTACCGTTGTTATCATCTTTATTGGAGAGTATATCCCTAAGACGGTGGTGAGGTATAATCCGAACTTTTACTATCGTATCTTCGCTCCGATAATATACCTATTCTATATTATATTATATCCGCTATCGCGTTTTACGACGCTTCTATCCTATCTGTTGCTACGCCTTATGGGTAGGCGTGTGGAGAGTAGAGAGGAGCCTACGGAGTTTAATCGTGATGACCTTGCATCGCTTGTTGAGGCGGATAATATCGAGGTCGATGAGGAGGACGAGGAGGATATACGTCTCTTCCAGAATGCCTTGGACTTTGCCGATCTTAGAGTGCGCGACTGTATGATTCAGCGTGTAGACGTTGAGGCAGTAGACCTTGAGACTACCTCAGTGGAGGAGCTCACCCAGCGTTTTGTTGAGACCAACTATTCGCGTATCTTCGTATGGCACGATACTATTGATAATATCATCGGCTATGTGAACTCGAAGAGTCTCTTTGAGAATCCGCAGTCGATATCGGATATCCTTATTAAGACTATCTATGTTGCCGAGACTATGCCTCTGCAGTCGATGTTGGAGACCTTTACCAAGCGTAAGGCGAGTATTGCAGTGGTCATTGACGAGTATGGTGGTACGGCGGGTATCATCTCGTTGGAGGATGTGTTGGAGCAGATTTTCGGCGAGATTGAGGATGAGCACGATGTTCAGGAGTTGGTGGAGAAGAGCATTGGTGAGCGAGCTTGGCAATTTTCTGCACGTCTCGAGGTTGAGTATCTTAACGATGAGTATGAGCTTGGTATCCCTGAGAGTGATGAGTATGACACCTTGGCGGGATATATTATTGCTGAGCACGGAGCTATTCCGCATGAGGGCGAGGTGCTTGAAAACGAGCAGTTCTCGATAAAAATTCTTCGACGCGAGAGTTCTCGTCTCGATCTTGTTGAGGTGCATTGTAAATAATTTACTATAAAATGGTGATATTAAATAAAAAATTACTACCTTTGGGGGTTTAAAAGAAATCAATGACAAAAAAATAATTATTATGGCAAGTTTAAACACACTAAGAACCAAGTTCGGCCTAGTACTTTCAATCCTTATTGGCCTTGTACTTGTAGCATTTATCCTTGGCGATCAGCTTTCAATGAAGAATCGTGGTGCTGATATGCCTGAGGATACAACCGTTATGACGGTAAATGGTGAGGAGGTTAAGGCATCTGAGTATGCTAACTACCTTGAGATGTATCGCGATTCAAACTTCGCAGAGGATATGAAGTCTGACTACGCTATGCAGACTGCAATCTTCAACCTTTACACTCGCCCAGCTCTTGAGGCTGTAGGTTTGGGCGTTGCTGAGGGTGATATCAACGCTTACGCTGAGGTGTTCAGTAAGGAGGCTGCGATGATGTATCAGATGTATGGCTGGCCAGTAGACCAGATCAAGGCAATGGTACAGAACCAGTGGGCTTCAAACCTTCCTACTCTTGATATGCGCCTTGCATACGAGAAGTTCACTGCTGCTTATGCTGCTGGTAGCTACGTTAACCGTCTTGAGGTTGAGGAGTCTTTGCGTAACGCAAACTTCACTTTTGATGGTCGTTATGTAATGGTTCCTTACAAGGCTTTGCCTGAGGTTGAGGTTACAGAGGCTGAGGTTGACGATTACTACGAGGCTCACAAGACAGAGAATAAGAACTATGGTGCTCGCACATTGCGTTATGTTACATTCGAGATTGCTCCTACTGCTGAGGATTTGAAGGCTGTTGAGGAGCAGGTAATGGCTGCAGACAATGGCGTTAAGGCTGCTAATGGCAATACTGCTGAGATTAAGAAGGCTGTACGTGCTATCGGTGGTAAGTCTGATACATACAAGCTTTACAGCAACCTTGATCCTGAGGTTAAGGAGGCTGTTAACGCAGGTACTCACTACGGTCCAGTTTTCGAGAACAACACTTGGACTGCAAGCTACATCGTTTCAGATGTTAAGGCTCCAGCATCATACGAGTTCGAGGTTGTTACTGTTGATAACATCATCAAGGCTAACGAGCTTGTTGAGGCATTGAAGGCTGTAGATGGCGACTTTGCAAAGCTTGAGGAGGCTGTTGAGACTACAACGGATGTTCGTCAGATGGCAAGCATGAACGAGACTGAGGCTAAGAACTTCATCGGTACAAAGGTTGGTGATATCGTAGTTATCTCTTATAACAACAGCCAGGCTGTTGCTAAGATCACTAAGCTTGGTGATGTAGAGCGTTTCGTTCTTACTGCTGATGTTAACAAGGTTGTTACCGCAAGCGAGAAGACTAATAACGATATCGTTAAGAGCGTTGAGGCATTTATGAATGCTGCTGGCAATACAGCTGAGTCTTTCAACGAGGCTGCTAATGCTGCTCAGTATCAGGTGCTTTCAGGTGTTGCTAACCGTAACGACTATGTGGCTATGCAGGGTCGTGAGCGTGGTGTTCGCGGTATTGACAACTCTCGTAGCATTGCTATCTGGGCATACGATGCTAAGGTTGGTGCTAAGAAGTATTTTTATGGTGAGAACCTTATCCACGTAGTGATGGTTGCATCTATCGACGAGAATAAGTACGAGCTTAAGAATGCATTCCTTATCGAGAATACACTTAAGCGTGACAAGCAGTATGAGGCTATCGCTTCACAGCTCGCTATGGGTGCTACTATCGAGGGCGCTGTTGAGGGTAACTTCTCAGGTGTTAAGTTCAGCGATGTAGCTGTAGACGGTAAGTTCGAGCCTGCTTTTGTAGGTGCTGTCACTCGTAGCCGTGAGACAGGTGTTGAGACTAAGGTTAAGGGTAACTCTGCAGCATTCGTATTCGTTGTTGATGCTATCAATGGTGAGCTTGATCCATCTACATTCGATGCAGAGCGCACTCCAGAGATGACACAGCGTGAGTCTCAGATGCAGCGCGTTGCAGTTGATGCAATGACTAAGAAGGCTACAATTAAGGATATGCGTGGCGAGGGCGAGATTTAATAATTTCTCGATATAAGTCGCAATCTGCGACACATCCCAAAGTAAAATATCCAGGGTTGTACTAATTGTACTATCCCTGGATATTTCTATTTGCGATATGCCACATCTCACGACTTTTCTCAAGAAATGGGGTTATGGGGTATTTTAGAGACAAACAGAGATAACAGAGACAAACGTGATAACTACAAAACGGGGTATCACGACTAATCTATCTATTGTCTCTGCAGTCTCAAATAATAATAATTTCGTGCAAAGTCTGCCTTACATTGAACTACCCACTTTAAACATAAATTTGCCCAATTCAAAAATATTGCGTATTTTTGTGCTATATGTTTTCTAAACAAGAAATAGATAATAATATGAAACTAAAGAATATACCTGTAGGCTATAAAATCGCATTTTGGACCTTTGTGCTTGTTGCTATCGATCAGCTTGTTAAGATGCTTGTGCATTTTAATCTCGAGGTGGGTGACAAGGTAGAGGTTTTCTCGTGGTTTAACCTATGCTATATCGAGAATAATGGCTTTGCATTTGGTATGCAGCTCGGCTCTGGCGACGGTGCGATAGACTGGGGTAAGCTTATTCTTAGTCTCTTCCGTGTGGTAATGATCGGACTTCTTATCTATGGTATTCGCTATCTTGTGAAGCGCCGTACGGATGTCCCCAAGGGCGTTTTAGTAGGTGCGGTGCTTATCCTTGCAGGTGCTATTGGCAATATGGTAGATAGTATGTTCTACGGTATGTTGCTCGAGACGCAGGATGCTGGTTTCCTTATGGGTAAGGTGGTGGATATGATACATTTACCACTCTTTAAATGGGAGAACTGTCCTGACTTTTTGAACTTCTTAGTAGGTAGTGATGGCTACTTCTTTGGTGCGGTATTTAACGTTGCTGATGCCTATATTTCTGTGGCTGTTGTCTATCTTCTTATCTTCCACTACAAGTTTTTCAAGTAGAAGTTGCCTAATGAAGCTACTTTGGCGTTACACTCGCTCTCAGTATGCTCATTTACGCATCAGTAAACTCCGCTATTTCGAGCTTTGTGCGCCTAAAATTAGCTCTCGTTGTACAACTTCTTAAAATACGAAACTGTCATAATATTTGTTAGATAACCCTTGAATACTATGAACAGGGTCGAGGAGTTTCTAAATGTGCTTAAGTCGGAGCGTCGCTATTCACCTCATACGGTGGGTGGCTATCGTCGTGATATCTATGCCTTTTTGGAGTGGTGTGGCGTTGATGCTGAGGCGTTTTCACCAGAGAACTTTAAGCGTTACGATATCACTGATTGGGCGGTCTATCTTTTTGAGAAGCAGGGTCTTAAGGCTACATCTGTAAATAGATCATTGGCATCGGTGCGTAGCTTCTGGAAGTGGATGCTTAAGCAGGGTTATACAAAACTCGATATCGTGGGCACTGTCAAGCAGTTCAAAGCCTCCAAGCGTCTGCCTACCTATGTTCCGAAGACACGTATGTCTGATGTTGTCGTTGGTCTTAAGGAGGATATTGCCTCGGATGATAGCGAGCGTCTGCGCGATGCTGTTATAATGCTACTGCTCTACACTTGCGGTCTGCGCCTCTCGGAGCTTGTCGAGGCGAATGTGGAGGATTTATCATCCGATTTCAGCACGATACGTGTGTGTGGTAAGGGCGACAAGGTGCGCATACAGCCCATAGTGAGAAGTGTGGGTATGGTGCTAAAAAAGTATTTTAGTCAAAATTCTTCGCAAAATATTTGCACAGATCAAAAAAAAGCACTAATTTTATCAAAGAAAGGAGAGCGTATCAACCGTAGAGCGGTGCAGCGTATTGTCGAGCGTAAGCTAAAGTGTTATGGCATACAAGGTAAGACCTCGCCGCATGTGCTTCGCCACACCTTCGCTACACATCTGCTCAATGATGGAGCCGATCTACGCGAGATACAAGAACTCTTGGGACATAGTGCTCTACGTACAACGCAGGTGTACACCCATACCAATATTGAGTCGCTCAAGGAGGTATATCATCAGGCGCATCCGCGTGAGAGAGAAGAGTAGGTAGTGAATGGACAGTCTGCTACCACGCGAGTAGCGGGCATAATATATAACTTAATACTTTATGACCTATGAACGTACAGATTCAGTCAGTAAAATTCGATGCAGGCCAGCAGTTGCTTGACTTCATTCAGAAGAAGATGGATAGATTGGATCGCTTTGTCGATGATAGAGCAGGTGATGTTGAGGTGACACTACGCCTCGATCCTGACTCTGAGAAGGGTAACAAAGTAGTAATCGTGCAGCTCCACGTCCCTGGTGGCGATATTCGTGTTGAGGAGCGTGCATTTACCTTCGAGGAAGCGGTTGACAATTCAATGGATATAATTAAGAGACAGTTAGAGAAGGCAAAGGCAAAGTTTGAAAAGTAATACGGAGTAGTTTTACTCCTCTATATAAAAATATAGGTGTAACCATAATAGGGGTTGGCTAAGTTGCTTTTTAGTCAGCCCCCATCATTTTTAATGCGATTTATATCTCATTGTGTTGGTCGTTCAGAAATAATTGCTTAAATTTGTGGTGTTAGAATGCAAACTATGTCAAAAATATAACGTATGAGATATCTATATTCTATACTCATAGTCCTCTCCCTTGTCGTTACATCATGTAGTAAAGAGAAGGATAAGCCTGCTCCAGTGAAGTTTAAGCTCTCAGAGCAGTTTGTAGAGGTCGGTTGCCAATCGCAGGAGTGCTCGATATATGTAACATCTCCAGCTTGTTGGACTGCGACCACTGACAGCGAGTGGATTACCTTTAAGAATGATAGCGGTGATGCGGGTATGCAGGAGCTAAAGTTCGTGGTCGATGATTATAAGGAGGTTGATGATCGTGCTGCAATTATCGTGGTTGCCAACGATACTGGCTCGCTCTATGCCGAGTTGATTGTATCGCAGAGGGCGTTTGTTCCAGAGTTCGAGGTTGAGGCTATCCCAACTATCGAGTTCGATTATGCTGGTGGTACGCAGTCGGTTAATATTACATCGAATTTTGCATACAAGGTTGTTGCTTCAGAGGATTGGTTGGTTGTAACAGAGGCTAATAGCGGTTTGAAGGTGACAGCTAACGCTCTATACCCAGTGCTCAACGTCCCACGTTCTGCTACAATTGTAATCTCAGATCCTAAGTATGGCTTTGAGCAGGTTGAGATTGAGGTGGTGCAGCACTGCAAGGAGTCTGATTACAAGATTGGTGATATGCTAGAGTTTAATGGCTCAAGAGGTGTGGTATTCTATCGCGACGCTCAGACAACGAAGATTGTATCTGTAGAGCAGGGTAAGGAGATTTGGAGTACTGAGTATATCGTAATTGGTGCTTCTGATGCCGATAATGGTGTAAATAATATGGCTGTTATTCAGGCTGTAAACTCTTGGGAGAGTAAGTATCCTGCATTTGCTTGGTGTGCTAATTTGGGTGAGGGTTGGTATCTCCCTGCATACAACGAGTTGCACGCAATTTGGGAGGTGCGTTCGCAGTTGGATAAGCCGTTGGTTGATAATGGCTATACAGCTATTGGCTCAACCTTTAATTACTATCACTGGTCTTCAACCGAGTGCGATAAGGATAATGCCTTTAGACTCTATTACGATACCGGCGTTGGTGATCACTCCTACAAGTACTATGAGAGCTATGTTCGTGCAGTGTACGCCTTTTAGTTCGTAGATAAGTCTAAACTGAAATAATGAGCCTATCCAAATCTTAAATGGGTAGGCTTTTTTGTTTTTGGACCCTCTCTTGCAATGGCGCTCTATAATGCTCTATTGTAATAAATTATTAGATATTTCAGAAATTTTTGTATCTTTGCGCCCAAATTAGATGTATTATGGCAGGATCAAACTTTGTTGATTACGTAAAGATATTTGCACGCTCAGGTCACGGTGGTGCTGGCTCATGCCACTTCCGTCGTGAGAAGTTCGTGGCGTTCGGTGGTCCCGATGGTGGTGATGGCGGTAAGGGTGGTAGCATCATCCTTCAGGGTGACAGCCAGTATTGGACGCTTATCCACCTTAAGTATAAGCGTCACCAGTTTGCTGAGGATGGCGAGAATGGTCACGGAGCACGCTCTACAGGTGCTGATGCTAAGGATATCATCATTCCAGTGCCACTTGGAACTGTTGCAAAGCAGGTATTTACCGATGAGGAGACTGGTGAGACCTACACCGAGGTTGTAGGCGAGGTAACCGAGCACGGCGAGCAGCTTGTGTTGCTCAAGGGTGGTCGCGGTGGTCTTGGTAACTGGCATTTCCGCACTGCAACAAACCAAACTCCACGCTATGCACAGCCTGGTGAGGAGGGTGCTGAGGGTGCCTTTATCCTCGAGCTTAAGGTGCTTGCGGATGTAGGTCTTGTGGGCTTCCCAAATGCGGGTAAGTCGACACTCCTCTCTGTGGTATCTGCTGCCAAGCCAAAGATTGCAAACTACGCCTTCACAACGCTTGAGCCAAACCTTGGTATCGTATCTGTTCGTGACGACCACTCATTCGTTATGGCTGATATCCCAGGTATCATCGAGGGTGCGCATGAGGGTCGTGGTCTTGGTACTCGCTTCCTTCGTCATATCGAGCGTAACTCTGTGTTGCTCTTTATGATACCAGCAGACTCTGATGATATTATAGCCGATTACGATATCCTTCTTGGCGAGCTTACTCAGTATAACCCTGAGCTCCTCGACAAGCAGCGACTTCTTGCAATCACTAAGTGTGATATGCTCGACGACGAACTTATCGAACAGATGAAACAACACCTTCCAGAGGGTGTTGAGACTATATTTATCTCTTCAGTTGCGAACTTAAATATTACGCAGCTTAAGGATATGTTGTGGCGGGCCCTCAATAAGTAATTTCTTGTGATAAGGGGTCATAATTTCTTGTGATAAGGGGCACATCTGCTGCCGCTAACAAAAATAAATGCGAATGGGCAGTACGCCAAAGTACAGCCCATCCGCATTTTTTTTGCCGAGCGTTGCATCTGACCCCTTCTGACAAGAAATTCGGTTGTGGTGCTAATATCAGTTGAGTGTGCCCTTCTCGCAAGAAATTAATTTCTCGCGAGATTAATTATTTAGAGACAGCAGGGACAGCAGAGACAGCAGGGACAACAGAGACAACAGAGACGGCAGGGAGCTTTCTGTGAT
>JAZQYM010000015.1:0-3555 GCA_045633525.1 Alistipes sp.
ACCTTGAAGTCGAAGATTGGAATCTGCTTAGTCTCTGCCTTGTCGATTGAGCCATCGAGGATAGCGTCGATAATACCACGTGTATCCTTGATAGAGATACGCTTACCTGTACCGTTCCAACCAGTGTTTACAAGGTATGCTGTAGCACCTGATGCCTGCATACGCTTTACTAGCTCCTCACCGTACTTTGTTGGGTGCAATGACAAGAACGCTGCACCGAAGCAAGCTGAGAAGGTTGGAGTAGGCTCAGTGATACCACGCTCTGTACCTGCCAACTTAGCTGTAAAACCAGAAAGGAAGTAGTACTTAGTCTGCTCTGGTGTAAGGATAGATACTGGAGGCAATACACCGAATGCATCAGCTGAAAGGAAGATTACCTTGTTAGCTGCTGGAGCCTTAGATACTGGAGTTACGATGTTGTCGATGTGGTAGATAGGGTATGATACACGAGTATTCTCAGTAACAGACTTATCTGCGAAGTCGATCTTGCCATTCTCGTCAACAGTAACATTCTCCAAAAGTGCATCACGACGGATAGCATTCCAGATATCTGGCTCGTTCTCCTTTGAAAGGTTGATAACCTTAGCGTAGCAACCACCCTCGAAGTTGAAGATACCATCATCGTCCCAACCGTGCTCGTCGTCACCGATAAGCTGGCGCTTAGGATCTGTAGAAAGGGTAGTCTTACCTGTACCTGAAAGACCGAAGAAGATAGCTGTCTCACCCTTCTCGTTAGTGTTTGCTGAGCAGTGCATAGATGCAATGCCCTTCAATGGAAGAAGATAGTTCATATATGAGAACATACCCTTCTTCATCTCACCACCATACCATGTGTTGATGATAACCTGCATCTTCTCTGTAAGGTTGAACACAACGGCTGTCTCTGAGTTAAGACCAAGCTCCTTGTAGTTCTCAACCTTCGCCTTTGATGCGTTCAATACTACGAAGTCTGGCTCGCCATAGTTTGCAAGCTCCTCCTCTGTAGGACGGATAAACATATTCTTAACGAAGTGTGCCTGCCATGCTACCTCCATAATGAAACGGATCTTAAGACGAGTGTTCTCGTTTGCACCGCAGAATGTATCAACAACATAAAGCTTCTTGTTTGAAAGCTCCTTTGCTGCCAACTTCTTCAACTCTGCCCAGCACTCCTTAGTTACAGGCTTGTTATCGTTCTTGTACTCCTCAGATGTCCACCAGATAGTATCCTTAGTGGTCTCATCCATCACGAAGAACTTATCCTTAGGTGAACGACCTGTGTACTCACCTGTCATTACGTTTACTGCGCCCATCTCAGTTACAACACCCTTATCGAAGCCTGTAAGATCAGCCTTGGTCTCCTCCTCGAAAAGTGTCTCGTACGATGGGTTGTACACTACCTCCTGAACATCGGTAATGCCATACTTTGACAAATCAATTGTAGCCATAGTTTTAATAATTTTTATAAATAAATTCTATTAATCCTCTAAATTTATGTGGCTCTCGCCCTCGCCCCGAAGCCAACCACCCACGCATATCTTGGTGCAGTGCCGATAACTCCCCGTAGGGGGACGCAAAAACCAGTGCAAAGTTACAACAAATTTTTACTCTGTGAAATTTTTAACAGAAATTTCTTAATTTTTTTATTAAATCTTTCGTTTAACTCCACAAAGCCCTCCGAAGAGGTGCAATCTTTGCCCAAAAAATAGGGCAATTGGGCTACATCAGTGGCTTTATAGCCCTGCTTATAAAACGCGGCAAAAGGCATTTTATTTCGTGGCAGTGGGCGGGTGTTGTCATAGATTGCAGGTGCTCGATAAAGCACCTTGCAGAGGTGCATGTCGAGCGATTGAAACTCGAGAGCATAAGCTCGCGGTTGACACCCAAGCTATGGGCATCAAGGTTGGCGCTGCCCACTACCACACGGCGTGAGTCCACGATGGCTAACTTCGCGTGGATAAAGCCATTATCGAGGATTAGCACCTCGATACCAAGCTCCAGTGCCTCGCAGATGCTATGGCGCATAATATCGTCGATAAGCCATGTGTCGCATCGGCGCGGTAGGATAACACGTATGCGCACACCGCGCTCGATAGCCTGAGCAAGTCGCTTGAGTACGCCTCGCGGTGGCATAAAGTAGGGCGTGGTAAGGATAATATCGCGCTCCGCACCCTCGATAACATCGTAGAGGAGGCGGGTCATAGCGCCACCACCACCCGATTCCGACCAGTAGAGCGTAGGGTTGTGGGCCGAGGTCTCGAGTCTTATAGTTGCGCGCTGCCTCTTTGATGCAAGGTCGTACTCAAAGAGTTCGCTCAGCTCAGCCACAGACGTGCCCGTGATGCGTAGCACGGCATCGTACCATGTGCCAAGCTCGTTGCCAACCACATATCTATCTGCGATATTGATACCCCCAACAAGGGCTATGCGGTGGTCTATAATCACTATTTTGCGGTGGTTGCGGCGGTGGCTAAAGCTATGTATAACACGTAGTTGCACGTCGTCCGAAACAAGGGCTCGCTGTAGCGATTTAGGCATCTTGCGCGAGCCGTAGCCGTCGACCACAAGACGTACTCGTACACCTTGCCGTGCCTTGCGACGCAGTAGGGTGGCGATGGTATTACCTATCCTATCGCCAAGGAAGATATAGAACTCCATATCTATACTCGTGCGCGCGTGTTGTAGCTCCTTAATTAGTGTCGTGAATATCTCCTGTGGCGAGGTTAGTAACTCCTCGCTGTGTTTGCTAACGGCTCGATTTCTCATATTTAACCTAAAAAATATCGTTATTTGCAGTGGCGGAGTTATACGGCACACTTTATGCCAAAAAAATTTGCCTGTTCAGAAAATTTAGCCTACCTTTGTGCTATGATTCTATGCGGGTTCTAACTTTATATGGGTTAGAATTCATTATTTTTTTGTGTTGTTCGGTAAGATAACCAACTGAGTTGTAAGAATTTAGAGTAATTAAAATATATATTATGAGTAACGAAATTATCTACCTCACAGCTGAGGGAATGAACAAACTAAAGGAGGAGTTGCACCACCTCGTATCGGTGGAGCGTCCTGCTGCGGCAGCTGCTATCGCTGAGGCACGCGATAAGGGCGACCTCTCGGAGAATGCTGAGTATGATGCTGCGCGTGAGGCTCAGGGTCTTCTTGAGATGCGCATCGCAAACCTCGAGCACACACTTACCAAGGCTCGTATTATCGATGAGAGCAAGATCGACACCTCTAAGGTGCAGATTCTTAGCCGTGTGAAGCTCCTTAACCACAACGTAAAGCGTGAGGTTGAGTACACTATTGTATCAGAAAACGAGGCTAACCTACGCGAGGGTAAGCTCGCTATCGGTACTCCTATCGCTAAGGCATTGCTTGGCAAGAAGGTAGGTGACACCGTTGAGGTGCAGGTGCCAGCGGGTGTGCTTAAGCTTGAGATTCTTAATATCTCAATCTAAAAATTCTTGTAAATTTCTTGTGATAAGGGGTCATCTGCGACCTCTCAATCATTGCCCCAAATAGGAAATACGCCAAGTATGTCCTATCTGGGGCAATTTCTTTATCGAGGCCACATCT
>JAZQYM010000016.1:0-34392 GCA_045633525.1 Alistipes sp.
GAAGGGGTCAGATGCAACGCTCGGCAAAAAAGCCACCGATGGGTAGTACTTGGCGTACGTCCCATTGGTGGCTATTTTTGTTAGCGGCAGCAGATGTGCCCCTTATCACAAGAAATTATGACCCCTTATCACAAGAAATTAGTTACATTTTGAATAACCACACGCCATACAAGTCAAACAACCATTCTGATATGCCATATTCTCCTGACCGCACTGTGGGCAGCGACCCTTACCGCGAGTACCATCCTTGATATACTGCTTGAGGGCACGCTCAACACCATTCTTCCAAGTATTGATAGTCTCAGAGTCGAGGTGAAGGCCATCTACAAGCTGCACAACCTTATCGATAGGCATACCGTAGCGAAGAACACCCGAGATAAGCTTTGCGTAGTTCCAGAACTCCTCGTCGAAGAGACGTGAGATACCGCCGATGGTGTTCACATAGCCGTAACGATCCTGGTACTGGAAGTCGTAGCGCTTGCTACCGTTAGCCTCGGTAACCTTAAGAATGTGACCCTGGTGAATAGTCTTAGGGATATACATAGCATCCTCCTCGATCTTACCGGTGAAGATCTCGTATGGGCGATCATCCTGCTTACCTACAAAGGCAATCCAATCCTCCTTGCCGTTCTTGAAACGCACGATATCTGCTGGAATAGACTCTGGGCGACGAATAGTCTGCTCGTTTGAGCACTTCTTCTCAGTACCCTTATCCTTAACATCGAGCAATACACCATCACGGCAACCGTCACGATATACGGTGATACCCTTACATCCTGACTCCCAAGCTGTGCGATATACATCTGCTACAAGCTCCTCGGTAACCTCGTTTGGAAGGTTCACAGTTACAGAGATTGAGTGATCAACCCACTTCTGGATAGCACCCTGCATCTTAACCTTAGCAACCCAGTCGATATCATTTGCTGTCGCCTTATAGTATGGCGATGCCTTAAGCCACTCGTTAAGCTCGTCCTCAGAGATAGTCTGAAGACGTGTAGTATCGTAGCCATTTATCTCGAGCCACTTAACAAACTGGTGGTGGAAGACATAGTACTCGATAAACTTCTCGCCAGTCTCGTCAACGAACGATGCCACCTGATCCTTATCCGATGGGTTGATCTTACGACGACGCTTGTATACTGGACGGAAGACTGGCTCGATACCCGATGTAGTCTGCGACATAAGCGACGTAGTACCTGTAGGCGCGATAGTAAGCATAGCGATATTACGACGACCATACTTCTTCATCTGCTCGGCCAACTCTGGCGCAGCCTCCAAGATACGAGCAATCATAGGGTTACCCTGCTCCTTCTCAAAGTTAAATACACCGAAGGCACCACGCTCCTTAGCCATATTTACTGATGCACGGTAAGCCTCCACAGCGAGAGTCTTATGTACATTTACAGCGAAGTCGATAGCCTCGTCAGAGCCGTAGCGAAGACCAAGCGCAGCCAACATATCACCCTCAGCAGTGATACCAAGACCTGTACGGCGACCCTTAAGTGCCATATCCTTAATCTTGTGCCATAGCTCAAGCTCTACACGACGAACATCGTCATCCTCAGGATCCGTTGCAATCTTATTGATGATAAGCTCTACCTTCTCAAGCTCCAAGTCGATGATATCATCCATTAGGCGCATAGCCTTAGCAACGTGCTCCTTGAAGAGGTCGAAGTTAAACTTAGCCTCCTTAGTAAATGGTGCGTCAACATAGCTTAGAAGGTTCAATGCCAAGAGACGGCAGCTATCGTATGGACACAATGGAATCTCGCCACAAGGGTTTGTAGATACTGTACGGAAGCCCTGGTCTGCATAGCAATCAGGCACACTCTCGCGGATGATAGTATCCCAGAACAACACACCTGGCTCAGCAGACTTCCAAGCGTTGTGGATAATCTTATCCCAAAGCTTCTTGGCGTCGATATCCTGCTTGTATGTAGGCTCTGCAGCACCGATAGGGAACTGCTGACGATAGCTTACGCCAGCCATTGCTGCACGCATAAACTCATCGTCAATCTTAATAGATACGTTCGCACCTGTAACCTTACCAGTGTCAACCTTAGCATCGATAAACTTCTCAGCATCTGGGTGCTTGATAAGCAATGATAGCATCAAGGCTCCACGACGACCATCCTGCGCAACCTCACGTGTAGAGTTTGAGTAACGCTCCATAAATGGCACGATACCGGTAGATGTAAGGGCAGAGTTAAGCACTGGGCTACCCGAAGGGCGGATGTGCGATAGGTCGTGACCTACACCACCACGGCGCTTCATCAACTGAACCTGCTCCTCATCCATACGGAAGATACCACCGTAAGAGTCAGCTGGATTCTTGTGACCGATAACAAAGCAGTTCGACAACGATGCCACCTGCATATTGTTACCAATACCTGTCATAGGACCACCCTGTGGGATAACATAGCGGAAGTGGTCGAGAAGATCGAAAATCTCTGCCTGGCTAAGTGGGTTAGGATAGTTGTTCTCGATACGTGACAACTCACTCGCGATACGGTTGTGCATATCGGTAGGAGTAGTCTCGTAAATGTTGCCGAACGAATCCTTGAGCGCATACTTGCTTACCCACACCTGCGCTGCGAGGTCATCACCTGCGAAATATATCTTTGATGCCGCTACTGCATCTTCGTACTTCACAGTGTCAAGTTGTTCATTTTTAGACTTTTGAGTCATAACTTTATATATTTATTATTTCTATATTTTTTCTTACGAACCACTAAAAACTACCCCACTTATAGCAAATGGGGGCTTATTCAGGCATACAAAATTACTACTTTTTATTGAGACTACCGCCCCATAAACTATATTTTTTCGACACTTTTTTCACAAAAAATAAAAAGATGCGCCGTAGCTATCTCTGGCGCATCTTCCCCTAATTTTTCTTCTCGATTACCCCTCGTACAAGTCGGAATAACCATACGCCACACAACCCCGATAATACACCCACTAATGCGCCAAGAAGTATATCTTGTGGGAAGTGACAAGCAAGGTAGATACGCGAATAGCATACCATAACTGCAACGGCGACCATTAGCCACGTGAACCATCTACGCTTAATAATAAAAGAGGTGAGTAACGCAATAGAAACTATTGTTGCCGAGTGTCCCGACACAGTGCCGAACTTATTACCCGTAAAGTAACCATTTGTGAAGAACTCCAACCCCTCAGCCGTATGCATAGGGCGTGGGCGTGCTGGGAACGAGGGCAATAAATCGGCAAAGATACCCTGATGCTTAAATATTCCCGATACCACATCAGCTACACCTATAGCCACGCCTATAGCCACAGCAAAGGCAAGCACTCCTCGCCACGAATAGCGTCGCCATACCATATATATAATAAGGAGGTAGAGTGGCACCCACATCGCAACGCCCGAAATAGCGTGCATCACACTATCGAGCCACTGCGGACCATCGAAGTTAAACCACTCGAAGAGTCTCCAATCCCAAGTTACACTACTCATAATCCAACTATTTAGAAGGCTGCATACATCGGAAGACCGTCACCTGCACCTACACTCTGCACAAGTTGAGCATCGCACTGCATGACAAGCCATATAACCAAAACCATAATACACCACTGACCAACAAAGCCTATGCTCGAGATACCACGAACACAGAGGTCATTAAAGCCTCGAGGCAGGAAGTGCATAACATATCCCACTACCATAAGCGTCATCGCTACACCGCTACCCTCGACCATAGGCATAAACTCCGAGAATGAGAAGTCGTGAGCGATACGCGACAACATATCCTGAACCTCTGCCATATCGGTCGCCGTAAAGAGCAACCAGCCAAAGGCAACCAAATTAAAGGTAAAGAGCGTAGCCACAATACGTCGTCCAACACCCATATCCCTGCCCAACGCTTGAGCCTTAGGCACAAAACGTAGCCATAACTTATGCAATGCCAACGCCACACCATGAAGCAAGCCCCACGCCACAAAGGTCAAGCCCACGCCGTGCCAAAGACCACCCAAGAACATCGTAATAATAAGGTTAAGATATGTTCTGAACGCCCCCTTACGGTTACCACCCAACGATATATAGAGGTAATCCTTAAGCCATGTAGAGAGCGAGATATGCCATCTGCGCCAGAACTCTGTAATGGTTGCTGACTTATAGGGCGCATCGAAGTTGTCGGGGAGCTTAAAACCAAGCATAAGCGCCACACCCTGAGCGATATCGGAGTAGCCCGAGAAATCGCAATATATCTGCAGGGTGAAGACATAGATACCCATTAGAGCGAGCAGACCACCCTCGCCAGCAAAGGCGGGGACAACAAAGAGCATACCCAACGCCTTGGCGATGATAGCATACTTGATAAGTCCTCGCGCCACAAGCATCACAGCACGCGAGAAGTCGTCACGCGACACCTCCACATCACGAGCCTCAATCTGCGGAATAAACTCCTTGGCCTTAACCAACGGACCAAGAAACATCTTCGGAAAGAAGGACAACAAAAAGAGGTAGTCGCCAAAGCGCTTTAGAGGTGCAATCGTACCACGCGCAATATCAACGACATAGGCGATAGACTGGAATACAAAGAACGAAACACCCGCAGGCACCACAACACTCTGCCAATCGAGCGTGCCAGAGCCGTAGAGGTTGTTTATTACATCAACAAAGAAGTTTGTTGCCTTGAAATAGGTGAGTATCGCTACATTTATCGTCACACTGAGCGCCACCCACCATTTTGTACTCTTACCCGCCTCGCGCACCATGCCAACGCGACGACCAATAAGGAAGTCACTCAGCGCAACACCCAAGAGCAGCAACACATAGATACCCGAGAGCTTGTAGTAGAAGTAGAGCGAGAATAGTACAACATATAGCGTGCGCAATCTACCACGATGGCGCACCGCCATATAGCCAAAACAAAAGAGCAAAAAGGCAAATAGGAAGAAGCCTGTGGTTAGTGTTAGCGGGCGAGTAGCATCAAAGGCAAGCATTGTGAGCAGTCGCTGCCATACATCCTCTGCAAAGGTAAAGAGTTCTGTCATCGCGCTACTCATTTAGTACCGGCTCTGCATCATTTGCAGTTGTGCGCACCGTGTCGAGCGGTATCTGTAGATCGCTCTGCGCAACAGTATCAACCGCCACCTCCGGTTGCTCTAATAGCTCTAACTGCATAAGTTCCTCCTCACGCGCCTTAACAACCGCACGCACCTCATCGATAATCGAGGTTGCCAACTCATTAGCAATACGCTTACCACCGTTAAAGTTGATATGGGTATAATCCTTTGCCGCCCAACCATTTGCCACAAACTTAGGCATACCACCCAACTGCGCCATAGCCTTCGAGGTGTTCCAGAATGCTACACCACAGCTATCTGCAGCAGCACGCTGATAAGAGGTCAAAGCATCGACAGATCCTATAGACTCATATTTCGAGGTCTCCTCATTCTTCACCCAGCGGTCACTAACGCCCATAACCAAGATTGCAGCATTAGGGAAGCAGCGCTCGGCGTATGCAATCATATCTCGCAACTGGTCACGATAGCGAGAGTAGCCTCGCTGACCCTTCTGCATAATATTTAGTCCATACTGCAACACCACCAAATCGTAGTGGAGCATATCATCTGCCTGACGGTTAATCTTAGCATTCGTACCAAAGATAGCGTGACCATTGTTGCTACGCACCGAGAAGTTATCAACCACAACACCGCCATCACCCTCCAACGATGCACCATAACATAAGATATTACCTCTATCGACCTTGATTCGCACCGATGATACTGGAGCCTCAACATATATCTCACGAAGACAATCCGCCGCCTCAATATCGAAGCTTCGTGACAACGAATCGTTGAGTTCAATAGTCACACGGCTACTATCACGGCTATAAAGCAATACGCGAGCACGAGTACAAGAGTCCAACGTTGGAGAGTCGTTGGTAGATCTCCATACGGTTGTAGCCCCCGCCTTACCGCTTGCCAAATAGCCCGATACGAAGAACATATCCTTAGCGTTCTCAGGCATAGACTTGGTCTTCATCACGCTATATGCTGTCCAGCCCGAAGATGTGCGCTTAACACTCTTACGCACCGTAGCAAATGGTATATCGCACGCCACAAAGCCAACACCGCGACCACCAAACTTCTCCTGAAGCGCTGCTCTAAGATCTGAGGTTAAGATATCGCCCTCGATAAAGGAGTCTCCCATAAAGGCGATACGCACATCCTCGCCATTAGCCAACTTATCAATAAAGCGATCGAAGTTTGTATACTCCAACGTATCGAAATCCTCGATACTGACAATAGCACGCTGAGTATCCATCGTAAGCTCCTCGCTACGAAGCACTCTACGATGCTCCTTAGGCTTAGATATAGCGCTCTCTATCCACTCATATCGTATCGTTGGCATCGCCTCGAGCGTGTCAACCTTATCGACGAACTCCTCGCTGAGGGTTGCAAGTTCCAACTCCAAGCGCTCGATATCGGCAACATACTCCTCTGGACTCTCCTCATCAGCATCTATGACCCTAAGCTCAGACATCACATCCACACGCGCAGTGGTCATACCAAAGAGCTTGAAAGGCGGTATTATGCCGAGTGCCACAACACCCAACACAACAGATAGCGTAAACCACACTACACGCGATGAATAGTTACTTTTCTTCATTTTGAGTTATTTATCTTCTTCTTGTTACAATAGCTACATAATATAGTAGCGTTGCTATAGCACTCAATGCCGCAACTAAATATGTGCGAGCAGCCCACATTAGAGCCTCTCGTGCAGAGCTAATATCTCTGCTATCGACCATACCATTTGTCTGCAACCACGCCAATGCACGGTAGGAGGCATTGTACTCCACAGGGAGTGTCACCACGGCAAAGATTGCCGACATAGCAATCAGCGCAATACCCAACCAGCATAGTAGCGAACTACCAGTAACCGACATTAGGGCAATACCTATCAATATGACCCATGTAGCGATGCTCGACGAGAAGTTCACCAAAGGCACAAGGCGCGATCGCAGACGCACTGGAGCATATCCCGTAGCATGCTGCACGGCATGACCACACTCGTGCGCAGCCACCGACACCGCAGTGATAGAGCGCGAGTAGTAGACATCGTCACTAAGGTTCACGGTCATCGAGACGGGGTTGAAATGATCAGTAAGATGACCCTTGACGTGGGTTACTTGAACATTATAGATGCCATTATCGTGGAGCATCTTCTCGGCAACCTCCTTGCCACTAAGACCGAGTGGCGATGGTTGCTCGGAGTGTCTCGCCATAACAGAACGTAAACGCGACTGCACGATAAAACCCGCGATACCCACCACAATCATCAGCACCACAGCCGTAGAATATGAAAAACCTACAGCCTCACCCATAGCATCTGGGTTATATGACGAAAATATATGAAACATACCTATTAAATCAAAGTATAGATATAGAAACCATAGATAATAACAAATAGCAGACCCTCGATGCGTGTAATGCGCTTATCACCAATAAAGAGCGCCGACAAGAGCAACAACGCTGCTGTAACTACCACAACATAGATATCTGTCATCGACACACCCGCCATCGTTAGAGGTGTTACCGTAGAGCAAGCTCCCAAGATTAGGAGGATGTTGGCAATGTTCGAACCGATAACATTACCCAGCGCCATAGATGGGCTACCCCTAAATATCGATGCAAGGCTCGCGGCTAACTCTGGCAATGATGTACCCACAGCAACCAACGATATCGCAATCACAGCCTCCGATACACCCCACGCCTTAGCGATGCTTGTAGCCGAATCCACAAACAAATCACCACCGTAGATCAAACCTGCCAAACCTGCAACAATCCATACGATGATGCGCACTGCCGACATATCCTTCTCTCCGTTATCCTCGCTCTTGGTCATAGCCTTACGGTCGGCACGTATCGAGTAGATAATCATCGCCACGTATGCAACCAACAAGAGGATACCCTCGATGCGATTTATCGAAGTCGAGGTATATGCTACTAACAGCAAAATCACTGATACTACAAGGTTTAGTGGCACATCTCGCTTGACATTACTCTTAGTAAAGAGCACTGGCGAGAATACTGCGCATACACCAAGAATAAGGAGTGTGTTGGCTATATTTGAACCCACAACATTACCTATCGCCATATCGCCATGGCCACCAACTGCTGAAATCATACTCACCGCCATCTCAGGCATAGATGTACCTACAGCCACAACCGTAAGACCCACGATAAACTCTGGGATATGCATACGGCGCGCTAAGGCCACCGAGCCATCAGTAAGCAACATCGCTCCCACCACAATCAGCGCAAGAGCTACAACTAAAAATAGATAATCCATAATTGTTATTTATAAGGCGACAAAGATACTAAAAAGTATCCAACTTATCACTACTTTTCTTACTACTTACTACTTAATCCCGTAAGTTGCTCTATAGCCAAGCGTCCCTCCTCGCCCAACGATAGCGAGTAGTCATTGACAAAGAGCGCGATATGGCTATCGATAACCCTATCGTCAAGCTCCTGCGCATGGCTCTTGATATAGTCTCGCGAGAGGCTCGGATTCTCGAAGGCATAGGCTATGCTTCGACGTAGCAACGCCTCGAACTCGGCAATAACCCCCTCCTCCAACTCACGTGATGCCACGATAGAGCCAAGAGGCAGAGGCAACGATGTACGACACTCCCACTCTATACCCAAGTCAGCAACAAGCTCCAAGTTAGACCTCTGATATACAAAACGACCCTCGTGTATCAATACACCACCATCGTACTCACCACGCTCCACACTTGCAGCAATCTCTGAGAAGAGACACGGTGTGCGACTCTCAATTTCAGGGAACAACCTCTTAACCAAAGCATTAGCCGTAGTATGCTCACCCGGCACGGCTATATGGTGCAACGCACCACTCTCCCCCTTGCGCCTTACAAGCAGAGGACCATTACCGCGACCCAATGCTGAGCCACTATCGAGCAAGGCATACCTATCATAGATTGCAGGCAGCAGTGCTGTGCTACACTTTGTGATATCGTAATTATGCTCCAATGCCGCGGCATTGAGCTGCTCGATATCGAGATATGTTACCTCAAATTCAAAATCGCCACAGTCGATACGACGATTTACTATCGCATCGAACATAAAGGTGTCGTTTGGGCAGGGCGATATCGCCAATCTTATTACTCTACTCACCTAACTCTATATTTTTAAGCGTCATCGCTAATGCCTCCAACGCTTCGTTTATACACCACCTCTCAAACTCCTCGCCAACACAATTAGATATGGCGCGTATCTGCATCACATTCAATACCATCGCCGATGCCATAGCAAATAGCGCAGCCCCCTCCATATTCTCAATATCGGCACCCTGTAACTCTCTATCCCCACGACTTACAGTATTCGACCTCACGGCTTTTAGGGTGGTACGAGGAGAGTTGTGATACTCCACAATAAAGCGCTCAGGCAACTCGGCACATCGCTCCGTGATGACCTCCACAACCTCACCCACAACAACAGCATCACCGTACGTACCCGCAATACCCGCAAGCACATAACAGCAATCGCGCCCATACTTAGGCACGATACGCGCAAGTGTCGCTGCCGTAGCAGTCTCACCAACACCCGATATTACAACCTCGGCCTCAGGCACCAACTCCCGAAACCTCGTAGCCTCCAACTCGGTTGGAAAGATATAAACCTTCACTTTAATAATTAGTAATGAGTAATGAGTAATGAGTAATTAGTAATGGGGGGGGGGCGTCTCAAGCTTAGCAACGAGAAATTAGTAATTAATAAACGACTATCTATCAAGATATTATCATCGTCATCTACTAATTACTAATTACTCTTTACTAATTGTATATAAATAGGGGTCATCGACCCCTATTTATTATACTATACCCTCAACGTTGCCATCCTCTGCCAAGTGAATATGATTTGCCTGAGGGGTCTTGCTAAGACCTGGCATACGCATAATATCACCTGCAAGAGCCACAACAAAGCCACTACCAGCGTTGAGCTCGATATCCTTAATATTGATCTCGAAGCCCTCAACAGAGCCGTAACGTTTAGCATCGGCACTGAAAGAGAACTGTGTCTTTGCGATACAAACTGGGAGGTTACCCATACCCCACTTCTCAAGAAGAGCAATCTCCTTCTGAGCCTTAGGACCAAATACTACGTTACCTGCGCCGTAGATGTTCTTAGCAACCTTAGTAATCTTCTCCTTGATAGAGTCCTCAAGGTTGTATGCGTAGTTGATAGGCTTAGATGGCTCATTCTCGATAAGCTCAACAGCAGCACGTGCCAAGTCAGCAGCACCAGCACCACCCTCAGCGTATGCATTGTTGATTACACAACGTACGCCCAAGTCCTCACAGTGCTGCATAACCATTGCAATCTCCTCGTCGGTATCGCTTGCAAAGCGGTTGAAGCATACCAAAACGGTCTGACCAAACTTCTTAAGGTTAGCTACGTGGCGGTCGAGGTTCGCAAAGCCCTGCTTAAGACCCTCAGCATTAGGCAACTTAATCTCAGTCTCTGGCACACCACCGTGCATCTTAAGTGCAAGTGTAGAGGCCACAAGGACTGTCAAGTCTGGCTTGATATCTGCCTGACGGCACTTGATATCGAGGAACTTCTCAGCGCCAAGGTCGGCACCAAAACCCGCCTCAGTAACAGTGTACTCAGCGTGCGACATCGCCATCTTAGTTGCGATAACAGAGTTACAGCCGTGCGCAATATTTGCGAAAGGACCACCGTGAATGATTACTGGGTTGTGCTCGGTTGTCTGCACGAGGTTAGGGTTGATAGCATCCTTCAAAAGTGCGACCACAGCACCTGTAATACCAAGATCGTTAACAGTGAATGGGGTGTCGTCGTAGCGCACACCAAGAACGATGCGACCGATACGCACATACAAATCCTCTACGCTGCGAGCAAGGCACAAGATCGCCATAATCTCAGATGCAGGGGTAATATCGAAACCTGTCTCTGTAGGGATACCATTTGCCGAGCCACCAAGACCCGACACGATGTTACGCAACGAGCGGTCGTTCATATCGAGTACACGACGCCACATAACCTTCTTCAAACCTACCTGCTGTGAGCGGTTGTGGTAGAGATAGTTATCCAACAAGGCTGCAATAAGGTTATTTGCCGAGGTGATAGCGTGGAAGTCACCAGTGAAGTGTAGGTTGATATCCTCGGATGGCAACACCTGAGCATAACCACCACCAGTAGCACCACCCTTCATACCGAAGCAAGGACCCAACGATGGCTCACGCAAAGCAATGATAGCATTCTTACCGATATGGTTAAGACCCATACCAAGACCAATACTCACCGTAGTCTTACCTACACCCGCCTTTGTAGCAGTGATAGCTGTAACGAGGATAAGGTGATTCTTCTTAACCTTGCTATCGTCGATTAGCGTATATGGCACCTTAGCAATATACTTACCATAGTTGAATACCTCCTCATCAGGGAAGCCTACGCGTGCTGCGATATCACGAATATTCTCAAGTTTCGTTTCGCGAGCGATTTCAATATCTGTCTTCATTTTTATTCTCTATTTTAATTTAACATTCTACCACTCCTTTAAAGTGGTTGTACCTTTTTGTGTTGCAAAAGTAGAGTATTTGTCTCAATCTATCAAATAGATATTATCAAACTAAATATCGATTATCTCAATATTATAATAACGCCCGCTACAACACTCAGCTATTTACTCCTTACCGATTACAGCCTCCAACTCCTCAACGGTCAATGGAAGAAGCTTATCACCAATAAAGCGGCTACCAGTCTCCGTTACAAGCACATCGTCCTCGATACGAATACCACCGAAGTTGCGATAAGCATCCAAAGCCTCGTAGTTTACAATACCCTGGAACTTACCCTCCGCCTTACACTTATCGATAAGCGCAGGGATAAAATAGATACCTGGCTCATCAGACATCACAGTGCCTGGCTCTACACGCCAAGAACCGCGGTGGATGCAGGTTGCCGACTTAGCAGCGCGCTCGGCAACGGTAGAGAAATCGAACGAACGCTCACCGATATTCTCCAAGTCGTGAACATCCATACCCATACCGTGACCAAGACCGTGAGGCATAAACATATACAATGCACCAGCATCAACAGCATCCTCGGCAGTAGACTTAATAAGACCTACGCCCTTCAAGCCCTCTGCCAACGAGAGGTATGAAGCTCGGTGGATATCTGGATACATAGTACCAGGCTTAATCATATCCTTAACCTCGCTGTGAGCGCGAAGCACGATGTTGTAGATATCCTTCTGCACATCTGTAAACTTACCATTTACAGGATATGTACGAGTGTGGTCTGAGCAGTAGCCCTCAACAGACTCACCACCACCATCAACCAACAACAAGCGACCAGACTCCAACACGCCATCGTGGTTATGGTTGTGTAGAATCTCGCCATGCTGTGTCACGATAGTTGGGAACGACACACCCTGACCGTATGACTTTGCAATACCCTCCAAGCGACCAGCAATCTCGCGCTCCACAACACCTGGACGGCACATACGCATCGCTGTGATATGCATCTGGTAGCCAATCTTAAATGCGCGCTCCAAAGCCTCGATCTCCTCTGCCGACTTCTTCTCACGCATCTCAGCTACAGCAAACATCAAGTCCAAAGACTTACGCTCGTGAAGCATATCGAGACGGATACCAAGCATCTCTGCCATAGAAATCTTTAGCTCGGCACGATATGGAGGAAGGTAGTGCACTGGGCGATTCTGCTCGATAGCCTTGCGCAATACGTTGCGAATATCTGCCAATGGAGCTGTCTTCTCAACACCCACCTCAGCGCCCTGATCAGCGATTGTCGGCATAGGACCGGTCCAGATGATATCCTCAACGGTAAAGTCATCACCAAAGAGCATTGCCTCGCCAGACTCTGCATCAATAAGACCAATCAACGATGGAACATCCAAACCGAAGTAATAACGGAACGTAGAGTCCTGACGGAAATAGTATGTGTTATTAGGATAGTTGTTAGGCACCTCTGGGTTTCCTGGAAGAAGAATTAAACCCTTGCCCACTCTGCGTGCCAACTCGGCACGACGGCTAATATAAGTCTCTTTGCTGAACATAGTATTTATAGTTTTAAGTTATTGATATCTAATTTATTATATAGACACAAACATTTATTAAAGAAGCCAGACGCCTCAAATACTTTATCCTTTTTACTGCACCACCTCTTTACCAACCGCAATTTTGTTGTCAGAAGGGTTGCAGATGTGGTAGCGAGTCGCAGTCCGATAAAGCGGAGCATACTGAAGTGTATGTGAGCATTTAGCGGACAAGCTCGATGCCGCAGATGCGCCCTTATCACAACAAAATTACCTTTTGACCTCTTTATATACCTTATCGCCTCGGCGCACCTCGCTTACAGTCTTTAGCGACATATAATCGCCTTGTTTAGCACTCTGGGCTGGAAGTTCCTTAACCATAATACCATCGGCATTCTGCTCCACGACACCACTCTTCTCACCCATAAAGAGCAACGCATCACCCTCCTGCACCTCACAAGCCTCAACAAGCACCTCGGCAACACCAATACGCTTGAAGTAGTTGGTAACCTTACCCATATAGACCTTCTTCAAGGTTGCCGAAGAGCCATAGTGCTGACTATGCTCAACCATAGTCTTAGCTGCATAGTAGCCACCCCAGAAGTCGCGATTAAAGACGGTGCGTAGCTTCTCCTTAAGTGGAGCAACACTCTCCTCGTTATACTCGCCAGCCTCCAAAAGTCTAAGTGCCGCATCGTAGCTCTCCACAACACGCTTAACATACTCACCACCGCGAGCACGACCCTCAATCTTTAGGACACGCACACCAGCGTTGATGAAGGTATCAAGGAAGTCGATGGTGCACAAATCCTTAGGCGAGAGCACATACTGACCATCGATATCGAGCTGCTGACCGCTATCCTTATCGGTAATAGTGTACTTACGACGGCATATCTGACGGCAAGCGCCACGGTTTGCCGAGTGGTGCGACTCGTGCTCCGAAAGATAACACTTACCCGACATCGACATACACATCGCGCCGTGTGCAAACATCTCAATCTTAACCAACTCACCCGCAGGACCGCAGATATTATACTCCTTAATCTGCTTCGATATCTCGGCAATCTGCTCCAACGACAACTCTCGCGCCAACACCACAACATCAGCCCACTGCGCAAAGAACTTAACGGCAGTAATATTCGAGATATTGCTCTGCGTAGAGATATGCACCTCGATACCCACCTCGCGAGCATATAGTATCGCAGCAAGGTCAGTCGCAATAATAGCATCGATACCCTCAGCCTTAGCTCTGTCGATAATGCGACGCATAACCTCCATCTCATCGTCGTAGATAACGATGTTCACCGTGAGGTAGGTCTTAACACCAGCGGCGTGAGCAATACGCACAATCTCAGCAAGGTCGTCGAGCGTGAAGTTCACCGACGAGGCAGCACGCATATTGAGCTGCTCAACACCAAAATATACTGAATCTGCACCCGCAGCAATAGCGGCATTCAACGACTCATACGAGCCAACGGGTGCCATTATCTCTATATCCTTTCTTGAAATCATAGTAGAGAAACTTTACTTCTTTCTTCCCATTAAGTTACGTGCAAACTCCGCCAAGCTCTCAGTGCGCTCGCCAGCAATAGAGAGGGCATCGAGCACCGCCAAAGCACGCTCGAAGCGCAACTCTATCTGCTGCTCAGCAACACGCTTAACATCGAGCTTATCGTAGAGCGCCTTAACGATATCTATCTTCTCCTGCTCTGCAATATCCTTACGAAGATGCGTTGTAGTCAACACCTCGCGCTCCTCCTTTGAGGCACGATTCAAGGCCTGCACCATTAGGAAGGTCTTCTTACCCTCCAAGATATCGCCACCAATCTTCTTGCCAAGGGCATTGTCACCATAGCTATCCAAGACATCATCCTGCAACTGGAAAGCAAGTCCTAACTCCGTAGCAAAGCGGTAGATTTTTTTGATATCATCCTCCAAAGCACCAGCCATCGTAGCGCCAATCATTGCCGAACCCGAGAGCAGAGCCGAGGTCTTACGCTCAATCATCTGCATATACTCCTCAACCGTAACCTCATCCATCGTCTCGAAGTCCATATCATACTGCTGACCCTCGCATACAGCAAGCGCCATATCCGAAAAGATGTTCATCACCTTAGGTAGACGCTCCGACGATATCTTAGCAAGCGACTGGTAGGCCGTAATCAACATTGCATCACCCGAAAGTAACGCCACATTACCACCCCACTTAGCATATACCGAAGGTTTACCACGACGCACATCTGCGTTATCCATAATATCGTCGTGAAGGAGTGTAAAGTTGTGGAAGATTTCTACCGCCAACGCTGTAGGCATAGCCTCATCAACACTACCACCAAACGCCTCGGCAGTAAGAAGCAACAAGACTGGGCGCAAACGCTTACCACCTCCCGACATCGAGTAGATAATCGGCGTATAGAGCAATTCAGGCTCTTCGGGCATACTTAGCTGTGCAAGTGCCGACTCGAAGAGCTCCAATATTTCGTTATTTGTACGAGCCATAATATTCTCATTCTTAAAATATGGCTCAAAATTACATTTATTTTTGGAATAATTAAAATTATTTTGATAACTTTGACCAATTATTTACACAAAAATTATTGCATTATGATGAAAAAATATGCTATGGGTATCGATATCGGCGGTACCAATACAGCTTTTGGTCTTGTTGACGAGGATGGTAATGTGGTTGCAGAGGGCAAGATCTCAACAGAGAAATATCGCTTTTTCGACGACTACCAGCCATATATCGAAGCTCTTGCCACAGCAATGAAATCTCTTATCGGCTCACAGCCAGAGTGTAACCTTATTGGTATCGGTGTTGGCGCCCCTAATGCAAATATCCACACAGGTCTTATCGAGACACCTGCAAACCTCTGGAAGTTCGAGAATCCTAACGACAGCCGTCCAGATTCAGTTCGTATCTTCAACTTTGTTGAAGACCTCGGCAAGTACTTCGAGGGCGTGAAGGTTATGATTACCAACGATGCTAACGCCGCTGCTATTGGAGAGATGGTTTTTGGTAATGCTCACGGAATGAAGGATTTTGCAATGATCACCCTCGGCACAGGTCTTGGCTCTGGCATCGTTTGCAACGGCGAGATGGTATATGGCCACGATGGTTTTGCAGGCGAATATGGTCATATTGCAGCTGAGTCACGCGAGACTGGTCGTATGTGTGGTTGTGGTCGCAGAGGCTGTTTGGAGGCATACGTATCTGCCACTGGTATCAAGCGTACAGCATTCGAGTTGATGGCTACAATGACCTGCGAGAGTGAGCTCCGCTCTATCCCATACGACAAGTTCGAGGCAAAGATGCTCTCGGAGGCTGCCGACAAGAATGACCCTATCGCTTTGGAGGCATTCGAGCGCACAGGTAAATACCTCGGCTTGGCTCTTGCCGACCTTACTGCTACAACATCACCTGAGGCTATCATCCTCTTTGGTGGCTTGGCTAACGCTGGCGACTACATTATGCGCCCTACACATAAGTATATGGAGGAGAATCAGCTCACCGTATTCAAGAACAAGGTTAAGCTCCTTATGAGTGGTATTCAGGATAAGAATGTTGCTATTTTGGGCGGCGCAGCTCTTATCTGGAAGCAGCACCTTGAGGCAGTTATCGAGAACTACTAATCCCAGGTAGACGGTTCTATACAAAGTGTGTCCAACCGAATGTTGGACACACTTTTTTTTCACAAACCATATCGAGACTTAATATTCTCGTAAAACTCTGATATAGTCAACATTATTGCACTCTCAACAACACCTCCAAGATCGTAATTTTTATAACTATCATAGAGCCTTACATAGGGTGATAGACGCAGATAAGAGGAGATAATGGGCGGAATACGAGCACCTATTTTTCGCATCTCGGCAAGCAGAATATGATAGTTCTGTTGAGCCGTATCGCCAATAAAGATTTCGCTATATCGCTGGCGACTAATACCCACCCGATATGGTGCGCGCGCCACCATCAGCCTCTCCCCAATAGGCGAGCTATGCTGCATATATCCAACCAACATATTCCGAGCCCTCACACCAAGCGAATTATAGAGCGTAACACGACCAAAAAGATACTCCACATCTTCTCGTTTGACCACCCGAGCAAGACCCTCCCAAAGAGCATCCAAGGCATATATAGTTAGCGAATTATTACAACTCCGATAACGAGGTGATACAAAGGAGCGTCCAAGCTCAATTCCCCTCGGTAGATACTCCAGAACAAAGCTCTCCGAGAGCGCCATATAGCGACTTAACGAGAGCCGCTCCACCCTCGCTTCACGCCCAACAGCGTAGCGATAGCCACCCATAATCGCACCATGCTCTCTATCCCAGACCACAAGCTGACGATACGTACCATTCCTATCAGCTTCATCACCCTCACCGTCATTCATAGCGACACCCACACCCTCATACGACTCTTTGCGAAGACGACACACCTCACGAAGTAGCAACGGCGAAGAGCCTCCATCCACAGAGTATATATCAGCATTACAATGAGTTGCGCGCCCAAGAAACAAAGCTCGTTGCAACTCATCATCCAAAGCCTTAGTTCCGGTCATAAAAACTTTCATTTTTTAATCCCACAAAGTGGTACATTTTCGCAAAATTTTTCATATCTTAGCATCGTTATTTTTTACTATGTAAAAACAAGCGCAAAATGAGCATCGAAACATACCATATACCCGTAATGCTTGAGGAGTGTATCGAAGCACTCAACATCAACCCTAACGGCACCTACGTTGACCTAACGATGGGTGGCGGTGGTCACACCCGCGAGATACTTGCCCACCTTGGCTCAGAGGGGCACCTCTACTCCTTGGATCAAGATCCCGACGCTGTGAGCAATGCCCCACAGGATGAGCGTCACACCTTCGTAGCATCCAACTTTCGCTTTGTGCGTGGAGCGCTACGCCATAGAGGTGTAGAGCAGGTTGATGGCATCCTTGCCGACCTTGGTGTTTCGTCACACCACTTCGATGCCAAGCACCGCGGTTTCTCGTTCCGTGGCGATGCTCCACTCGATATGCGCATGAATACTCGCGAGGGTCGCACGGCAGCCGATATTGTGAATACATACACAAATGATGCCTTAGCAAAAATATTTTCGGAATATGGCGAGTTGGACACCACTTGGAAGATTGCCAACTGCATCGAGCGCGCAAGAGCCGAGAAGCCTATCACGACAACAGCAGAGCTTGTCGAGGCGGTGAAGCCTTGCACACCTCCTAAGGATGAGGCGAAGTTTCTAACCAAGCTTTTCCAGGCCCTCCGCATCGAGCTTAATGGCGAGATGGAGGCACTTAAAATGGCGTTGGAGCAGAGCCTAAAGCTCCTCAAGCCTGGAGGTCGTCTTGTAGTGATGTCATACCACTCGTTGGAGGATAGAATCGTCAAAAACTTTATGCGTAGCGGCAACACCGAGGGCGTCATCGAGAAGGACTTTTTCGGTCGCGCCACAACGCCATTCAAGGTTATAACCCGCAAAGCCATTGTGCCTTCGAACGAGGAGATTGAGACAAACCCACGCTCACGAAGTGCTAAGCTACGTGTAGCTGAGCGCATTAACGACTGACGCCATGCACTACAACGAGGAGAATAGAAAGGAGCGCGTACGTCGCGAGGTGGTAATCCTTGCCCAGGAGGAGACCAACATCCCTACCAACGAACAGCACGAGGAGGTTGACGAGAGTCAAGAACAGGAGCAAGAGGCTGGGGAAGAGGCAGAGAAGAGGAGCAGTGCACCTTGGCTGATGATTACCACAGGTAAGATTCTTACCGAGGGTTCGCTACCCTACCACAAATACTTTATCGCCATAGCGGTGATGTGCTTCTTTAGCATCTTTCTAACCTTTATGGCGCTGAATGCCGACCGCGAGTATCGCCAGAGGGAGCAGTACGCATCGCTCCTCCACGAGCGAGCAGTCCTAAAGGAGGAGCTTCGTTATAGCCTCTCGTCGAAGAGTGCCGTAACAGCGCGACTCAAGCGTCACAACATCGAACTTATTGAACTATCGAAGGATAGCAGAATTATTGAGAAGTAATGAGTACTCACAATACAACTACGAACGACCCAAACAAAGGCAAGCAGAGAGCTAAAGCCACCAAGCGCGATATCATATCTCGCGTTAGGTCGCTATATAGCATCATCTTTCTCTTTGCCCTTGCCGTCACCGTGCGTCTATTGTGGATTATCCTCGCAAGCCCCTCTGTAACCCACAACTCCGAGGTTATGGCCGACGGCATCTATCGTACTACAAAGATCAAAGCTCACCGAGGCACTATCTTTTCACGCGACGGCGAGCCTCTTGCTATATCGAGTCTGCGCTATAATGTTATCCTCGACTTTGGCTCGGAGGGTATGATTACCGCCGACTCGCAGACCTACATCAGAAACGTAGACCAGCTTTCCAAACTCCTTGCCGAACACTTCAACCAGGAGGATGCCCGCGAGAATGGGTACAAATATATTTCGGCTGCGGAGTATCGAAACACCTTGATTAGTGAGCGCTGGCGCGAGGGCAAAAAGAAGCGTACCTTCAAAATTCTTCCACGTACAGTCACTGTCGACGAGTGGATGATGATGAAGAACTCCTTCCCTATTTTCAACAGAAATATGGGTATTGTCTTCAACGCGACACCTGACAATAAGCGCCTCTACCCATCTGGCGACCTTGCTCGCCAAACAATTGGTCGCTACGACACCCTGGTAGTCGAGGGCAAGAAGGTGGCAGGCTCTGGCTTGGAGTATCAGTTCAACGACTACCTCATTGGCGTTGACGGCGAGGTTAAGGAGCAGTGGATTGCACATGGCTTCTGGGCTCGCATCCATGATAAGAACAACACCGAAGCGCGTGATGGTGCGAATGTAATCACCACCTTAGATGCTGGCATACAGCGCATCGCCCACGAGCGACTCGACAGTATGCTTCGCTATGAGGAGGCTTCATTTGGTGTGGCGATAGTAATGGAGGTGGAAACAGGAAATATCCTCTCGATTGTGAGTCTCGGCTCGGGTAAAGAGCGTGGTGTATCATATAGCGAGCGAGTTAACAACCACGCCCTCAACACAGCTATCAGCCCGGGCTCTACGATGAAACTCGCAACGACAATGGCACTGCTTGAGATTGGAGGCTACACACTCGATACAAAGGTTAACACCGAGCACTCAAACCCCAACAAATCTATCAAGGTAGGTAACGCTGATGTATCGGATTCACACGATGTAGCGGGCGCTAATAGCGACGGCAGAGTAACCCTCAAAGAGGCGTTTGCACACTCCTCGAATGTCTACTTTGCCAAGGCTGTTTACGAACGTTTTAAGGATGACCCTGCCAAGTACACCGACTACCTTGAAAAGTTAAAATTCAAGGATTTCATCGGACTACAGGCATACGGTGAGGCAAAACCACGCCTTACTACGCCTCACGAAAAGGATTGGAATGCTAAGGGTAGCACCTCATCGCGTCTGCCACGTATGGCATACGGCTACGAGATCGACGTGCCACCAATCCACATGATCACCTTCTACAATGGTGTTGCCAACAATGGTCGTATGGTAGCTCCTCGCTTGGTGGATCGCATCGAGCGTGACGGCGAGGTGATTGAGACAATGCCAGTTGTGCCTATTATGGAGCAGATGTGCTCGGAAAAGACTATCAACGATTTGAAAATATGCCTTGAGGCTGCATCAGAGCGCTCGATGCGTCCATTTAAGAATTTGGAGATACCATTTGGATGCAAAACAGGTACTGCCGAGGTATGGAGTAACTTCATAAGCGAGGGTCGCATCGACAAAATACAGATGAAGAATGGTCTCAATGGCAAGGAGGATGGTTACTACTATGGCTCTATAATCTGTGTGATGCCAGCCGAGAAGCCTCGCTACACAATACTTGTGGGCGTATGTAAGCAGCTAATCCCAGAGAAGAACTCTCGCCACTATGGTATCGACCTCGCCGGTCCTGTAGCAGCAGATATTATGGAGTATATCTACACCAACGACCCATCGCTACACTACGTCCTCGAGGAGGGTTCGGTTAGCCACACGCCAACAAGTATCAAGGCTGGAGATAGCGAGGCTATCAATTGTGTAAGCACCGCCCTATCTAAGCAGGTTACAGATAAAAGCGATGGCATGGATTGGAGTAGCGCCACCTCACATAATGGCACAACGACAATCTCGGCAATAGAGATTAGCGAGAGCCGAGTGCCTAATGTTGTAGGTATGGGACTCTCGGATGCGCTATATCTATTGGAGAGTTGCGGACTAAATGTTACACACACGGGTAGTGGCACGGTTAAAAGCCAAAGCATACCCGCTAAAGAGGAGATAGATAAAGAGAATTTAACAATACACCTCACATTGGGCACATAGACCCATAAAGAGTTAAAAATATGAAACGACTTAGTGAACTACTCGAGAACGTACGAGTATTAGAGATAGAGAATAGCCTCAACCCCGAGATTTCAGGGTTGGAGTATGATTCACGCCGTGTGGAGCAGGGCACATGCTTCATCGCTGTGGTAGGCGTATCGAACGATGGACACAACTATATCGACTCAGCAATAGAGAAGGGGGCAACAGCAATCCTCTGCCAGAGGATGCCCCAGAAGCGCAATCCAAACGTATCATACGTTGTGGTGGAGGATAGCAATATCGCCATGGCAGCTGTGGCTGCAGCCTTTTACAATCACCCATCTGAGGAGTTGCGCTTGGTGGGCGTAACGGGCACGAACGGCAAGACTACAACAGCGACACTGCTATACGATATGTTTACTGCTATGGGATATAAGGTTGGTCTTATCTCAACAGTAGTTTACCGCATCGGCGAGCAGCGCATCGAGTCTACACACACCACACCTGACACTATCCGCCTCAACAAGATGATGCGCGAGATGGTAGATAGCGGCTGCGAGTACTGCTTCATGGAGGTGTCGTCACACTCTGTGGCACAGCACCGTATCGACGGCTTGAAGTTCGTGGGCGCACTCTTTACAAACCTCACCCACGACCACTTAGACTACCACGGCACATATAAGGAGTATATCCGTGCCAAGAAGGGCTTTTTCGATATGCTTGGTAAGGAGAGCTGGGCAGTGGTCAACATCGATGATAGAAATGGCGAGGTGATGCTACAAAACTGCGTGGCTAAGCATTACCGTCTATCGTTACGCTCGATGGCGGACTACAATACCAAAATTTTAGAGATGTTGCCTAATGGTATGTTGTTGCATATCAACGGCAAAGAGCTCTGGGTTAAGTTCACTGGACGCTTCAACGCCTACAACCTAACAACGGTATATGCTGCGGCAACACTGCTCGGTGCGGATGATATGGAGGTGCTTACAACCCTCTCAAACCTTCTACCCGTAAGTGGTCGTTTCGAGACTATCACCGCTAAGGATGGCACAATGGCAATTGTGGACTACGCCCACACGCCTGATGCCTTGGAGAATGTATTGGAGACTATCGAGGAGCTTCGTCGTGGTGACCAGAAGCTATATGTAGTATGTGGTTGCGGTGGCGACAGAGATCGTAGCAAGCGTCCAGAGATGGCGAGTGTGGCGGTACGTTATGCTACAATGGCGATATTCACCTCCGACAACCCTCGCACCGAGGATCCTGAGGCTATCCTCGACGACGTAGTGGCAGGCGTTGCTGGAGCATCTAACTACCTCCGTATCAGCGACCGTCGTGAGGCTATACGCACAGCAGCGACCTTGGCTAAGGCGGGCGATATCATTCTTGTTGCAGGCAAGGGACACGAGGACTACCAGATTATTGGCACTGTAAAGCACCACTTCGACGACCGCGAGGAGGTGGCTAAGGCATTTGATCAGAGACACAACAACTAACTTTTGAGGCACAACTAATTTTTACGAAATATGTTCTACAAACTATTCGAATATTTGAACGAAAACACCACGCTACCGGGTATGCGTATAGGTGAGTACCTATCATTCCGCTCGGGAGCAGCGATAATAACATCATTGCTTATCTCAATCTTCTTTGGCAAGCGCATCATCCGCTTCTTGCGCCGACAGCAGATTGGTGAGGAGATTCGCGACCTTGGCTTACAGGGTCAGTTGGAGAAGCGTGGCACACCTACAATGGGTGGTATCATCATCATCCTTGCGATGTTTGTGCCAGTGTTGCTCTTTGGCGACCTTAGCAATATCTACATTCAGCTGATGCTGATCTCTACGTTGTGGCTCGGCTTCATCGGAGGCTTGGACGACTATATTAAGGTCTTTCGTCATAACAAGGAGGGTCTTAATGGACGCTTCAAAATTGTAGGTCAGGTAGGCTTAGGTATCATTGTAGGAACTACTATGTGGCTCTCTGATGATATCGTCATCCACGAGAAGACCTTTGAGACAAAGCAGTACACCGTTACCGATGTCACTACTGGCGAGGTCATCAACGACTACACGCAGAAGAATGTTATCAGTACCACACCCGAGAAGACAACCAAGACTTCGATTCCATTCCTTAAGGATACGATGCTCGACTATAAGGCTATCACGGGAGGTAACGAGACTCTGGCGTGGTTGCTCTATATCGTGATCGCGATCTTCGTTATCACTGCCGTATCGAATGGTGCGAACCTCACCGATGGTATCGACGGTCTGCTAACGAGTGTCTCGGTGCCTATAGTCCTTGTACTCGGCATCTTGGCATACCTATCGGGACACATAGTCTATTCCGACTACCTCAACATTATGTATATCCCCGACAGTGGTGAGTTGACAGTCTTTGCAGCGGCATTTGCTGGTGCTTTGATTGGTTTCTTGTGGTACAACTCATTCCCTGCGCAGATATTTATGGGCGATACTGGCTCACTCACAATTGGTGGTATCATCGCAGTGTTTGCCCTATGTATTCGCAAGGAGTTGCTACTCCCTCTTTTGTGCGGTATCTTCCTTGTGGAGGCGCTCTCGGTAATGGTGCAGGTGGGTTACTTCAAATACACTAAGAAGAAGTATGGCGAGGGACGACGCATACTCCTAATGTCGCCGCTACACCACCACTATCAGAAAAAGGGCTTGTTCGAGACAAAGATTATGATGCGCTTCTTCATCATATCACTGCTTCTTGCAGCTTTGACACTCGTGACACTAAAGATGCAATAATAGAAATAATAAATAGAACAACTATGAAACACTACCTATTACTTATTGTCGCC
This sequence comes from Alistipes sp., assembly GCA_045633525.1. Taxonomy (GTDB): domain Bacteria; phylum Bacteroidota; class Bacteroidia; order Bacteroidales; family Rikenellaceae; genus Alistipes. The sequence goes on from JAZQYM010000016.1 coordinate 24,268, forward strand.
CTCATCGGCTCAGCATTGGCAGCATTGGCACAATGCCCCGACAATGAGATTTGGTACTCCACCACTAACGGTCAGCAGATAGAGTGTAACCAGCTCTATGGCATTACGTCGCATACCTATCTTGGTAATAGTGGCGTTATTCGCTTCGATCGCAAGATCGAGGTGATTTCGGCAGACAAGTATGGTGCTGGAGAGAATAGTATCGACCTTTCGAACTGCAAGAACCTCAAAAACATCACCCTGCCGAACTCTATCAAGGAGGTTGGATATAGAGCTTTTGCAGGATGCGAGAAGTTGGAGAGTGTCATACTTCCTAACTTTGTGGTTAAGATTGGTGACGAGGCCTTCGATGGTTGTAGCGCACTGCAGAGCATCGTTATACCCGAGAGTCTTGAGTATATTGGCGGCAGAGCATTCCGCAACTGCACATCGATGCAGAATATTACAATTCCTAACGGCGTAGAGTATATCCGTGACGGTGCATTTGAGGGCTGTACCTCACTTAAGCAATTCAGTAGCAAGTATGCTTCGGCTGATGGATTAGCTCTTATCGTTAATGGCACACTTGCAGCCTTTGCCTTGGGTAGTGGCAATACAGAGTATGTTATTCCTGATAGCGTTACACGTATCGGTCAGTCTACATTCGATGGCTGCACTGCTCTTACTAAAATTACCATTCCTAATGGCGTCACCGAGATTCGCAACAACTCCTTCCGTGGTTGTAGCAACCTCACAAATATCGATATCCCTAATAGCGTAACAGCTATCGGTGAGAACGCCTTTGCAGGTTGTAGTTCACTTCAAAAGATTACTATTCCTGAGGGTGTTGTTGAGATTAAGTCTGGCACGTTCAGTGGCTGTAGTAACATTCAGGAGGTAACCCTACCTCAGAGCATCGACCATATTTGGGATAGTGCCTTTGCTGACTGTAACAAGATTCGCCAATTCAAGGGTGCTTTCGCCTCAAAGGATGGTTGCTCGTTGATTGTTAATGGTGTGCTCAAGGCATTTGCCATTGATAGCGGCGTTACACGCTATACCATACCTAACAACGTAACCAAGATTGGCGAGAATGTATTTAGTGGCTGCCCAACGCTCCAGCATGTAGTCATGGGCGATAATGTGACTGAAATAAAGGATTATGCCTTCCGCAACTGTGTTGCGCTACGTTCAATCGTATTCCCAGATAGCGTGGAGAGAATTGGTAAGGAGGTTCTTAGTGGATGTGTCTATCTCGAGGAGGTAACCTTGCCTACAGGCTTGGCTATACTTGATGAAAACACCCTTCTTGGTTGCAAATCGCTAAAGAGTATCAAGGGTAGTTTCGCATCGGAGGACGGCTCTGCGCTAATCATAAATGGCGTCATGGTTGCATACGCTACAAACAGCGGTGCGACAGAGTACACCATCCCTAATAACGTTAAAGCTCTAAAGAACTACGTCTTCGACGGCTGTACAACACTTCAGAGCGTAACAATCTCTGATAGCGTTACAATAATTGAGAGCAAGGCATTTGCCAACTGTCCAAATATCAGCAATTTCAGTGGTAAGTATGCATCATTGGACGGTCGTTCAATCATCATGGATGGCACTCTTATAATTTTTGCACCAAAAGATCTTAGCCACTACACCATCCAGGATGGCGTAATCGCAATTGGCGATGAGGCGTTCAAGGGTTGCTCGGAACTTCAGAGCATCACCTTTGCCGATAGCGTATCGAAGATTGGCAACTCAGCATTCGAGAAGTGTAACGCCATTCGTGACTTAGTGATTCCAAGCAGTGTCACTACCATTGGCAACCGCGCATTCTACGAGTGCGGAATACTCGACAATATCACCATCGAGAATGGTCTATCATACGTTGGCGAGAAGGCATTTGGAGGTTTCTTTGGCAAGCTACACCTCAACTGCAACGTCTTGGATGCAAACTGGTTTGATCGATGCACATTTACCGATATCACCCTTGGTGAGAGCGTTACGGATATCGCCATGGGCACATTCTACAACTTCGACGGCAAGCTAACCGTGATGTGCAACTCATTCCAGAGCGAGTGGTTTAACCTTGCACAGATCGTGCAGCTTACAATTGGAGCAAATGTCTACGAGAACAAAGCTGGTGCATACGCTGCCTTTGACGGTAAGCTTATCGTCGATAGCAACAGCTTCAAGAGTGAGTGGTTTAACCTAAGCCGAGTGCCATCAGTGACACTTACCGAGAACATCGTAACAGTTGCCGCCAACACCTTTACCGACTACACGGGCGAAATTATCGTAAACTGCAACATTAGCAACCCATCGTGGTTTGATGGTGCTAAGATTAGCTCTATTACAATCGGCAACGACGTAACAGATATCTGCGGTGGAGCCTTTGTAAACTGCGAGAACCTCCACACCATAAAGAGCAAAAAGGCATCGGCTGATGGTCGTGCCTATATCATCGATGGTCGACTTATCGCCATCCTCCCTGCAGACCTTGCTGAGTATACCATACCATACGGCGTGAAGGTGATTAACGATGAGGCATTCAAGGGTTGCCCAAAGCTACAGTCGATTATCATCCCAGACTCAGCCGAGAGCATCGGCGCAGGAGCATTCCGCGATTGTAAAGCTTTGACCTCGGTAACAATGCCTAACAGCGTGACCACAATCAATGCCTCAGCATTTGAGGGTTGCTCAGCACTCACAGAGATAACCCTAAGTGATAATCTCACCACCGTATCGGAGAATCTCTTTGCAGGATGTAGCTCACTATTAAACATCTACATCCCTGATAGCGCAACCGAGATTCAGAAGGGAGCTTTCCGCAACTGCGCCTCACTACGTACAGCTGTAATAGGCAACGGCGTGAAGAGCATTGGCGACGAGGCATTTGCCAACTGCGGAGTACTACTAAGCATCACCATTGGTAAGGGTGTTGAGTCTATTGGTCACCGCGCTTTCGACGAGTGCAATAGCATTGTAGGTATCATCTGCAATCCTCAAAACCCACCAGTTGTTGAACATCTATCGTTCCCAGAGACAACCACTATCTATGTTTATGATAGAAAGGCATATAAGAACGCAATTGGCTGGAATATGCACTCAAAACGCATTAAGCGAATTAAATAGCAACTGATTATACTGAAGAACCTAACGGAGGATCATAACCTCGAATGGGTCACTATTAATACAACGATTATGAAACGAAAAATAGCAGTCTTAGGTGGCGGCATTTCGGGCTACGGCTCGGCGATATTGGCAAAGAAAAAGGGCTTCGACGTTTTCCTCTCGGATATGGGCAAGATAGCCGATAGGTTTAAGCAGCGCCTTGATGAGTGGAGTGTGGAGTACGAGGAGGGTCAGCACACCGAGGAGCGGATCTTGGATGCCAACGAGGTGGTTAAGTCGCCAGGTATTCCCGATACAGCACCCATAGTATGTAAGATACGCGAGCGCGGTATCCCCGTAATCTCGGAGATAGAGTTTGCAGCGCGCTACAAGGGTGTGGCAAAGACGATATGTATCACTGGCTCTAACGGTAAGACTACAACCACATCACTAATCTATAAGATTATGGTGGATGCTGGTCGCAAGGTATCGCTCGGAGGCAACATTGGCGAGAGCTTCGCCTACTCTATCGCTACAGACCGCTACTTCTGGCACGTATTGGAGCTTAGTTCCTTCCAGCTCGATGGTTGCTATAAGTTCAAGGCAGATATCGGCGTGTTGATGAATATCACCCCCGATCACTTGGACCGCTACGACTACAAATTGGAGAACTACGCACGCTCAAAGATGCGTATCACCCAGAACCAGACCTCGTCGGACTACTTCATCTACTCTGCTGACGATGAGACCACACAGCAGATGCTTGCGGAGATGGATAACGACCTCCGCGCACGTCAGCTGCCATTCGCTATTAACACAGCTATTGCAAGTGGCGATGGCGATGCAGTACTTGAGGGTCACACATTTACCGCTACGGTGGGTAATAAGTCGGTAACAATCGATACCCGCAATATGCAGATTCAGGGTATGCACAACATCTACAACGCTATGGCTGCAGCCTTGGCAACCCTCTCTGCGGGTGTAGATCCTAAGGTTATCAAGCGTTCGATATACTCATTCTCGCCTGTGGAGCACCGTCTTGAGCCATCGGGCAAGCATAACGATATCGAGTGGATAAACGACTCTAAGGCTACAAACGTGGACTCTGTATGGTACGCCTTGGAGAGTATGACACGTCCAACGGTGTGGATAGCAGGTGGTACCGACAAGGGTAACGACTACACCCCACTTAAGGAGTTTGCGCGTCGCAAGGTTAAGGCTCTAATTTGCATGGGTCTTGACAACGAGAAACTAAAGCGCGAGTTTGCCGATATCGTACCAGTGATCTGCGACTGCAACACCTTCGAGGATGCCATGCAGGCAGCAAAGGAGGTTGCTACAGCGGGAGATAGCGTCCTTCTATCGCCAGCGTGCGCAAGCTTCGACCTATTTAAGAACTACGAGCACCGCGGCAAGGAGTTCAAGCGCTGGGTAAAGGAAAACATATTGGCAGATGAGCAATAATAGCGATAATAGAGAGGTAGGCACAACCTTAGATAGTCGTCGTATCTTGGAGGGCGACCGCACACTGTGGATAATCTATGCAGTGCTTATCGTCGTATCTATTCTTGTGGTCTACTCCTCAACGGCAAAGATGGCGTACGATATCTCGTCGCACCTTACCACCACGGAATCACTGCGCCAGCAGATTATGTATGTCTTGGTGATGTCGCTACCGATGATATTTATTGCTCACAAGATAAACTACAACATCTACCGCCACATCACACGCATGGGCTACTGGCTCTTTGTCATCCTAACAATAGCCACCTATGCCATTGGTACAACAACAAATGGTGCTGCGCGCTGGTTGGCGATAGGTCCAATTCAGTTCCAGCCCTCGGAGGGACTCAAGATATTCACAATCTTGATGCTCGCCCTATGCATGGAGCGCAAGCAGGATGTGATTACCAAGATTAAGCTCTTGCCAACATCCTTTAAGCTACGTAGTCCCGAGCAAAAGAAGATTCTGCGCGAGAATACAATTCCTATACTCTGGCCTATCATCGTCTCGTGCGTAGTTATCGCTCCTGCGCATATCTCCTCAGCGGCGATTGTAGGTATGGTATCGGTTATTATGCTCTACATCGGTCGTGTCCCAAAGTGGGAGATATTCAAGTTCTGCTCGTTGGCAGTTGCTGCAGCCGTGATACTCTTCTCGTTGCTCTCGCTTATCGGCTTGGGTCGTGGTAATACGGCTGGTGGTCGCTTCTCTACGTGGGTTACCGAGTGGACCACAAATGGCGAGAAGGAGTATGTCTACCAGCTATCCGATACGGAGCGTGCGATGATTGCTATCCACAACGGAGGCTTCATCGGCGAGGGTGCAGGACACAGCACCTCGCGTGCTGTGGTTATCCACCCCGAGAGCGACTACGCCTACGCATTCTTCGCCTCGGAGTATGGTTGTATTGCGGCTATCGTGCTGATGTTGCTCTACTTGTGGATTACCTTCCGCGCGATAGAGATTTGCCGTCGCTGCCATACTGCCTTTTTGACTTTTATGACTGCGGGCTTAGGCTTGCTTATAACCTGTCAGGCGATGCTTCACATCCTTGTGCAGGTCAACTTTCTCCCTGAGACAGGACAAACCTTGCCCTTTATCTCACGCGGAGGCTCATCGCTAATGTTTATGTCTATCGCCTTGGGTATGATTATAAGCGTTAGCCGCATACCAGAGAAAAAGAAGTAGATATGAGTGATATACGATTAGATAAGTACCTATGGGCAGTGCGTGTCTTCAAGACTCGCAGTGATGCTGCCGATGCCATACGCCAGAACCGCGTTATGGTGAACGATGCCTATGCCAAGCCTTCGCGCGAGGTTAAGGTGGGCGATATGATTTCGGTGCGCATGGAGCGCGTTACCTATAGTTATAAGGTACTCGACTTGGTTTCGAGCCGTCAGCCAGCAAAGAATGTACCTATGTACTGCCTCAACTGCACACCACAGGAGGAGCTTGACAAGCTCAACGTTCCGCACGAGACCATTTTTGTGTTCCGTGACCGCGGTACGGGTCGCCCCACGAAGAAGGAGCGTCGCGACATCGATGCCCTTATGGAGGGCTTCTATATCGATGACGAGGCATTTATTGATGATGATGACCAGTAGATTACAAACAATATAAAAATATAAAACAAGACAGACTATGGAATATAATTTTAAGGCCATTGAGCAGAAGTGGCAGCAGAAGTGGCAGGAGGAGGGGACCTACCGTGTTGAGGTAGACCCATCGCGCCCAAAGTTCTATGTACTCGATATGTTCCCATACCCATCGGGTGCGGGTCTTCACGTAGGACACCCACTCGGATATATTGCATCCGATATCTACTCACGCTATAAGCGTCAGTCGGGCTTCAACGTCCTCCACCCTATGGGTTACGATGCCTTTGGTCTTCCTGCTGAGCAGTATGCTATCCAGACAGGTCAGCACCCAGCAGTTACTACCGAGGAGAATATCGCACGCTACCGCTCGCAGTTGGACAAGATCGGTTTCTCATACGACTGGTCTCGCGAGGTGCGCACCTGCGAGCCTGAGTACTACCACTGGACACAGTGGGCCTTCTTGAAGATGTTTGATCACTGGTACAACAACGCTACCCAGAAGGCAGAGCCTATCACCACCCTTGTAGCCCACTTCGAGGCACACGGTAGCGCAGGCATCGATGCTGCACAGACTGTGGCGTTGAACTTCACTGCAGAGGAGTGGCGTTCAATGAGCGAGGCTGAGCGCGAGCAGACACTTCAAAACTACCGCTTGGCTTTCCGTGCCGATACGATGGTAAACTGGTGTCCAGCTTTGGGCACAGTGCTTGCCAACGACGAGGTTAAGGAGGGTCTATCGGTTCGTGGTGGCCACCCTGTTGAGCAGAAGCGCATGAAGCAGTGGTTGTTGCGTGTTACAGCCTATGCACAGCGTATGTTGGACGGTCTTGAGAAGTTGGAGTGGAGCGAGTCGTTGAAGGAGATTCAGCGCAACTGGATTGGTCGCTCGGTAGGTGCACAGGTCTTCTTCGATGTTGCGGGTTCGGATCGCAAGTTGGAGATCTTCACTACACGTCCTGACACTATCTATGGCGTAAGCTTTATGGTTATTGCCCCTGAGCACGAGTGGGTATCGGAGCTCACAACAGAGGAGAACCGCGAGGCTGTAGAGGCATATATCGCCGAGACTAAGCGTCGTTCGGAGCGTGAGCGTATTGCTGACACTAAGCGTGTTAGCGGTGTTAATACTGGCTCATATGCTATCAACCCATTCACTGGCAAGCAGATTCCTATCTATATTTCTGACTATGTTCTTTCGGGCTACGGTACAGGAGCTATTATGGCTGTTCCTGCTCACGACTCACGCGACTACGCCTTTGCGCGCCACTTCGGCTTGGAGATTGTTCCAGTTGTTGAGGGTGGCAACCTTGAGGTTGAGTCGTACGATGCTAAGGAGGGTACGCTTATCAACTCGGATATCATCAACGGTATGGACGTTAAGGAGGCTATCGAGTTTATGTTCGCTGAGGTTGAGCGCCGTGGCTTGGGTAAGCGCCTTGTAAACTACCGTTTGCGCGATGCTATCTTCTCACGCCAGCGCTACTGGGGCGAGCCATTCCCAATCTACTATAAGGATGATGTTGCCTACCGCCTTAAGGACGAGCAGCTTCCATTGTGCCTCCCAGCTATTAAGGACTTTGGTCCTACTGCCGAGGGTGAGCCACCATTGGCACGCGTTGAGGGCTGGTGCAACGAGGAAGGCTACGCCTTCGAGCTCTCTACGATGCCGGGCTTTGCAGGCTCATCAGCCTACTACCTCCGCTATATGGACCCACGCAACGAAGAGGGTCTTGTTGGCAAGGAGGCTAACGAGTACTGGCGCAATGTAGACCTCTACGTGGGTGGTATCGAGCACGCTACAGGTCACTTGATGTACTCACGCTTCTGGAATATGTTCCTCTACGACTTGGGCTATGTATGCGAGTCGGAGCCATTCAAGAAGTTGGTTAACCAGGGTATGATTCAGGGTCGCTCGAACTTCGTTTACCGCGTTGTGGGCACTAATAAGTTCGTGTCGTTGGGTCTTAAGGGCGAGTACGACACCCAGGAGATCCACGTCGATGTAAATATCGTTAAGAACGATGTTCTCGACCTTGATGCCTTCCGTGCTTGGCGTCCAGAGTTTGCCGATGCTGAGTTTATCTTGGAGGATGGCAAGTATATCTGCGGTTGGGCTGTTGAGAAGATGTCGAAGTCGATGTTCAATGTCGTGAACCCAGACTATATTGTTGATGCCTACGGTGCCGACACCTTGCGTATGTACGAGATGTTCCTCGGTCCTTTGGAGCAGTCTAAGCCTTGGGATACAAATGGTATCGATGGTGTTCACAAGTTCTTGCGCCGCTTCTGGTCGAAGTTCTACAACCGCGATGGCAAGTTCTTGGTTAACGAGGATAAGGCTACCCCTGCGGAGCTTAAGAGCCTACATAAGACCATTAAGAAGGTACGCGAGGATATCGAGAACTTCTCGTTCAACACCTCTGTTGCAGCCTTTATGATCTGCCTCAACGAGCTTGGCGACTGCTCTAAGCGCGAGATTTTGGAGCCATTGACCGCCCTTATCGCACCATTTGCGCCACATATCGCCGAGGAGTTGTGGCACGCTATGGGCCACCAGACTACTGTTTGCGATGCAAGCTTCCCAGAGTTCAAGGCGGAGTACTTGGTTGAGAACTCATTTGAGTACCCTGTTATGATTAATGGTAAGTTGCGCTTCAAGCAGGAGTACGCACTCGATATGAGCGAGCAGGATATCGTTGCACATATCGTCACTACCGAGGGTGCTCAGAAGTGGCTTGAGGGCAAGCAGCCTAAGAAGATTATCGTGGTTAAGGGTAAGATTATCAATATTGTGATGTAATCCTTTGCCAAAGGGTAATTTGGAGGGTGTCAGGTATTTATGGTTGACACCCTCTTTTTCACGAAAGGTCGTATTACAACGGTAGATTGCCACAGAATTGCACCTAAGGGCTGTCCGCACCATTACCGTTTGTGCATGCAATTCTTCGCAATGACGAATTTATATAAACCGTCATACCGAGGGAGGGCAAGTATGAGGTTTGGTAGAACGATACGATTCTATGCCCGACCGTGGGTATCTACCGCTGTTTTAGTGCTTTGAGGAACGATATAATTAACACGAATTTTATGCGACAATTTATTTCATCATCACTCTTTGCTGGACTGCTTATCGGTATCGCAGGTCTTGTGTTTCTAAATGTTGGAGGCTTGGGCGGTGCAATATTGTTCGCCTTCGGACTTATGACGGTCACTATCAGCAAGGCAGAGCTCTTTACTGGCAAGGCGGGCTACCTGCCATATAAGGAGTCAGCACAACTTATACCTATGGTGTTGCTCAATGCTGTTGGATGTCTTCTAACGGCCTATATCGCATCCTACAATACAAGCGAGGGTGTAGCTACCACACTCGATACTATTATGGCTGCACGCGAGGCGGCATCGTGGCACATGTTACTTATGACCTCTATCGGCACGGGTGTTATCGTAACGCTTGCGGTGTATGGTGTACGCAAGGGCACCTACCTACCGCTACTCTATGGTGTACCTGTGTTTATTATGTGCGGACTACCCCACTCTATTGCCGATGCCTTCTACTATTGGGTGGCTATCCTTAAGGGCGACTTTGCGATGTGGATGGTCATAGCGTGGTTGTGGTCGGTCGTGGGCAACTATATAGGTTGCAACCTACCCCGCTGGTTTATGGGAGATAGGTTTGAAGCATAGGCAACGAAAGAGGGCTGACTAAAAAACTTAGCCAGCCCCATAACCTAAGAGAGTGAATAAAAAGATGTAGTTTTAGGCTTGCGAAGCCCGAAAAAGCGGAGTTTACTGAGCGTAAATGAGCATTTTGAGGGCAAGCGTAACGACAAAATACACTTTTTATTCACTCTCCTCTCTTTTGCTTACCACTCTACTACCTCCTCCACTACAAGGCTCTCGAAGCTAGCTCGTGATGCCTGCGATGGGTGCATA
>JAZQYM010000017.1:0-21765 GCA_045633525.1 Alistipes sp.
AAGGAGGCGGGCTACGACGTGCTCGGCACGCTACGCTTTGCCGAAAACACCGTAGAGGACGACATCGTGCACGACGAACTTATGGCGACCGTGCGCCGTCTTGTGGAGGAGCTACCTGAGGATCAGCGCGAGGTGGTACGCCTACGCTACTACTCGAAGCTATCGTTCCAGGAGATTGCCGAGCAGACCGATGTTAGCATCAACACCGCATTGGGACGTATGCGCTACGCCCTAATCAACCTTCGCCGTATGATAAAGGAAAAAAATATCATACTAAATTAGCATACGTGCACAATATCTCCGAACATAGCTGCGTTCTACTACCAAAACAGAATGCCTATGGGAGATATTGACACGCAACTATTAAAACTCTACGCCGAAGAAGAACTCCTCCTAAACGAGGTTGTGCAAGATGATGCCGAGCTACTTATGCTTGACACGTGGCTGATGGAGACACTGAATTTGAATTAGTAGTGAGTAGTGAGTAGTGAGTAGTGAGTAATGAGTAATGAGTAATCGTTAAAAGGCTATGCCTTTTTGCTGTGGATTATGGGTAAAATAGGGCGTATGGAGAAATACCACCCCCAACCTACTACATAAAAAAATCATTGCTAAATACTAATTTCTAATTACTCATTAAACTAAAAGCGTAGCTTTTTGCAAGCTACGCTTTTAACTTATCAATAAACGCCTTATTAATCACTACCCTCACCTCGCGAGGCATAACCTCAAGGTTGACTGGGGTGTGACCATACAACTCACCGTCGATTTCGAGAGGGGTCTCGGGCGAGGACTCTATGCGCACGCGCTTACCTTGTGCGTGGATGACGTGACCGATAGAGTAGATCGTACCGTTGTAGAGGCGACGTAGTCGGAAGATAACATGCCACCAGTGCACAGGGCGTATCATCGTAATATCCAACAAACCATCATCAGCAACGGCGATAGGCAACTGCTGGATACCGCCACCATTGAACTTACCAATACCTATAGCAATGCTAAATAGAAGGTTATTGTAGATAAGCTCGTCATCGACCCAAACCTTTGTACCCGTAGCCTTATGCGAGAAGAATGAGCGAGCCAAGCACCATAGATAGCCACTCTTACCAAGGTAGCCCTTAGCCTTGCTTGTAAGCGTGCGCTTGATAACGGCGGCATCGAAACCCAATCCCGCAACATTCGCCATATAGCGCACCTGGCGCACCTTCGACTCCTCATAGCTCACCTCGGCAACATCCTGCAAGAATGTATAACCCTCCTTAATTGCGCGTATAGCCTCAGAGTAGCGGGTGGGGATACCAAACATACGTATCCAGTCGTTACCCGTACCAGTAGATATCATCGCTATAGTAATCTCGGAGCTATCTACCCTCTTCTGGATAAATACTCCGTTCACCACCTCGTGAAGGGTGCCATCGCCACCAACGACGATGATATGTCTGTAACCACTCTCGATAGCCGATACAGTAAGCTCTGTGGCATGGTGCTTATGCTCGGTGAATACCGACTCATGGCGTATGCCATTATCACGCAAGAGCTTAGATATCAATGGGTAGTCGGTCAACCCCTTACCTGAACCAGAGGCGGGGTTGACTACGACAAACCATTTAGCTTCACGATCGACAGTAGGTCTATCAAGCGTTTGCTCTCTCATTTGGGTTAGTATTTATTACTACTTACGAGGAGCGTTACGCAAAGTATTTAGCAAGAAGTCGTAGAACTTCTCTACCGATGCGATGTTTACCTTCTCATCTGGAGAGTGTGGGTAGCAGATGGTAGGTCCGAACGAGATCATATCCATACCTGGGTACTTAGCACCGATGATACCACACTCCAAACCTGCGTGGATAGCAGTAACCGAAGGCTTCACACCGTAAAGCTTCTCGTAAGACTCGAGCATAGTGTGCAAGATTGGAGACTTCATATTTGGATTCCAACCGCTGTATGAGCCTGAAAGCTCCACATCTGCACCTGCCAACTCGAATACTGAAGAGATAGCACCTGCCAACTCAGCCTTCTCAGTATCTACTGATGAGCGCAACAAGCACTTAACCTCAACGGTAGAGCCGTTAGATACCACGATAGCCAAGTTAGAAGAGGTCTGCACCAAGTTCTCCATAGCAATAGACATACGCTGTACACCATTAGGGCAACCGCAGATAGCACGGATAAGTGAGTGTGACTCAAGGTGTGGGATGATAACCTTAGGACACTCGATAGGCTCTGCGAAGATCTCGATAGAGTCCTCGATACCCTCGAACTCTTTGATGATAACCTTCTCGAACGACTTAACATTAGCCTCGAAGATAGCCTTCTCAGCCTCGCGTACTACAACCACTGCCCAAGCCTCTCGTGGGATAGCATTACGCATATTACCGCCCTCAACAGAGGCAAGCTCCAAGCCATAAGACTCTGTCTCCTGACGCAACAAGCGGAACAATACCTTATTCGCGTTAGCACGCTGAGTACCAATCTGGATACCTGAGTGACCACCCTTAAGACCCTTAACAGTAACCTTGTATGCTGCAAACTTACCCTCAAGAGGCTGCTCGCGATAGTTGAATGTAACATTTACATCCATACCACCAGCGCAACCTACATACAACTCACCCTCAGTCTCAGAGTCGAGGTTGAGCAAGATCTCGCCCTTAAGCAAACCGCCCTTAAGACCGAAAGCACCATCCATACCTGTCTCCTCGGTAGCTGTGAACAAGCACTCAAGAGGACCGTGTACAAGGTCGGCATCCTCCATAGCTGCCATAGCTGCAGCAAGACCGATACCGTTATCTGCACCGAGGGTTGTGCCGTTAGCTGTAACCCACTCACCATCGATATATGCCTCGATAGGGTCTGTCTCGAAGTTGAAAACAGTCTCATTGTTCTTCTGTGGCACCATATCGGTGTGTGCCTGAAGGATGATACCCTTGCGATCCTCCATACCTGGAGTCGCTGGCTTATATACATATACGTTCTGAGCCTCGTCAACCTTGTGCTCCAAACCGAGCTCCTCCGCCCACTTCACGATGTATGCACGGATAGCATCCTCGTGATGCGATGGGTGAGGGATATTACAAATCTCTGCAAAGTGTTTCCACACCAATGTTGGCTTCAAGCCTTTCAAATTCTTGTCCATATTAGTAAATTTTAGTTGATTGTTTATTTATTATCTCTATCTGATTTTAGTCCATTCTCCAAATCCTCTCTGCGCTCAAAGGCCTCTACAATATACTTCACAAGCTGATGACGCACAATATCGCGCTTGTCAAACTCTACAATACCTATGCCTTCGATGTTTTTTAGAGTCTCCATAGCGCGCGTAAGACCACTATCCGAGCGACGAGGTAGGTCAATCTGCGTCACATCGCCCGTAACGATAAACTTAGCGTTGCGACCCATACGCGTGAGGAACATCTTTATCTGCGAGAGAGTTGTATTCTGCGCCTCATCGAGGATTACAAAGGCGTTGTCGAGCGTGCGACCACGCATATATGCCAACGGAGCAATCTGCACCGTGCCCTCCTCGATATACTTCTGCAACTTAGCAGCAGGAATCATATCATTCAAGGCATCGTACAGAGGCTGTAGATATGGGTCGAGCTTCTCCTTCATATCGCCAGGCAAAAAACCAAGCTTCTCACCCGCCTCCACGGCAGGGCGCGTAAGGATGATACGACGTATCTCGCGCTCCTTCAAAGCCCTAACAGCCAAGGCTATAGCCGTATATGTCTTACCTGAGCCTGCAGGACCAACAGCAAAGAGGAGGTCGTTCTTCTCGGCAAGCTTCACCAAACGCTGCTGATTTACCGTGCGGGCACGGATAACAGCACCACTATTACCATAGACGATAACATCCTTATCTACGGCTGGTGGCTCTGCCGTAAGCTCCGTGAGACTCGAGGAGAAGGCCTGAGAGACCACCTCCGAGGAGATATGTCCATACTTAATATAGTACTCCACAAGGGCATTCATCCTACGCTCAAATGCCATCACATCGCTCTTAGCACCGAGAGCCTTAATATGGCTACCGCGTGCCACAATCTTAACCTTAGGGCATAGCTCACGCATCTGCTCAAGGTAGGCATCCTGCGCACCATAGAGCTCACGGGCATCTACACCCTCAACCAGTATCTCTTTTATAATCTCTTCACTCATAATCTATTACATTAGCAGCGACACTCCAAGCGTCACCTTGTGTGTACGGGTGGTGAAGTCCAACCCTACACCCCTCTCTGTTGCGCCAAGCTGGTTCGCTCCATCCTGCAGAGCGTGGGTATAACCAAGCTCCACAACCAGATTTGGGATTACGCGAACGCCAACTCCAGTGGCGAAATTCCACGTTGGCGTTACCGTGCCAAACATATAGTTCTCTCTACCGTCGAAGTAGCCACCATTAGATATCAAACCAAACTGCACACCTGCCTTCACTCTAACAGCATTATCCCACAAGCGTAGCGATAGGAGCAGTGGCATCTCGAAAGTCGAGGTTGAGATATCGTAGTGCTGACCCCTATACTCAGCATCGACACCGCCCTTCTCATATATCATTTTGCTCTCCACGGCAAAATAGCGACCAATAACTACAGCCATATCCAAGTGCCCCTGAAAGGCAAGGCGCGAGTTAAGCGCGACAGCCTCCGACGATACTCGACCAAAGCCCGTGTAGACAGCACCTACACCCACACCCCACTCAGTACGAACGAGACCCTGCTCGCTCTGCTCCACCATAAAGGGGTTTGGGTACTCCTGCGCCTGCGCCCTACCACCCACCACCGAGAGGAGCGCTACCGCCACAAGAACCGCAATATGTCGCACCAAAGTTGCCATACACCTAAATATTATCCTTCAAAGATACTTATTATAAATAAATAAACCAAAAATTGGCGTAAATATTTTCTAAAGTTTCCATATTCCAACTAATTAACTTATCTTTGCACCGATATATGCGGATATAAGAAATAAAAAGATAATATATTATGAGTTTGGTTGCAATTGTAGGTCGCCCAAATGTGGGTAAGTCAACACTTTTCAATCGTCTTGTAGGTCAGCGTCAGGCTATCGTCGATGAGACTGCCGGCACAACTCGTGACCGCCACTATGGCAAGACCGATTGGAATGGTAAAGAGTTTTCGGTAATCGATACTGGTGGTTACACCGTTAACTCGGAGGATATCTTCGAGGATGAAATTCGCCGTCAGGTGATGTTGGCTATCGACGAGGCAGACCTTATCCTCTTCCTTGTTGAGGTACGCACAGGTATCACCGACCTCGATATGATGATGGCAGATATCTTGCGCCGCTCGGGTAAGAAGGTGATGCTCGTATGTAACAAGGTTGATACTTACGACCTTATCTACTACTCACACGAGTTCCACGCATTGGGTCTTGGCGAGCCATTCTGCATCAGCTCAATGTCGGGTAGCGGTACTGGCGATATGATGGATGCAATCCTTGCAAACCTCCCAGAGGACACCTCTGCAGAGTACGACGCTACACTCCCACGCATCGCTATCGTAGGTCGTCCAAACGTGGGTAAGTCATCTATGACAAACGCCCTACTTGGTCAGGAGCGCAACATCGTAACCAACGTAGCAGGTACCACACGTGACTCTATCCACACACGATACAATATGTACGGTATGGACTTCTACCTTATCGACACCGCAGGTATGCGTAAGAAGGGTAAGGTGACCGAGGACCTTGAGTTCTACTCTGTTATGCGCTCTATTCGTGCTATCGAGAACTCGGATGTCTGCGTACTTATGCTCGATGCTGAGCAGGGTATCGAGTCGCAGGACCTCAATATCCACAACCTTATCGTGCGTAACCGTAAGGGCTGTGTTATCGTGGTAAATAAGTGGGACTTGGTGGAGAAGGATAGCAATACGATGAAGGTATGGCGTGAGTTCTTGGAGAAGAAACTCGCTCCATTTAGCGATATTCCAATCATCTTCACCTCGGTAATCAACAAGCAGCGTATCCTCGATGTTTTGCAGGCAGCAATCCGCGTATACCAGTCGCGCAAGCGCCGCATCTCTACATCGGAGCTTAACGAGTTCTTCTTGCCACTTATCGAGAACTACCCTCCTGCAGCAACTAAGGGTAAGTACATCAAAATCAAGTATGTAACTCAGCTTCCTACGCCTACTCCGCAGTTCGCATTCTTCGTGAACTTGCCACAGTATATCAAGGAGTCGTACCGCCGATTCTTGGAGAACAAGCTCCGCGAGCAGTGGGACTTCTCGGGAGTACCAATCCAGATTTACTTCCGTCAAAAGTAAGAGCAAAGCGCACCCTTAGAGGTGCGCTTTTTGTTAAAGTGGAAGGTGAGAAGGGAATTTAGGGAGTTTAGGGAGTTTAGGGAGGAGTCAACCAAACAACACTAATTTCCTTAATTTCCTTAGTGAGTTTAGTGTTTCGCCTGATACCATCTCCCTAATAAAAAGTCGCAGGCTTTTAACATTACTAATTACTAATTCCTCCCTACTAATTGCTATTTATATCCATATATTTGCATCATTTAATTTTTTTTCACATATTTGCAACGTAAAATGAGATAATGTTTCGCAAGCAAAACAAAGAAGTATTTATAAACCTTTAACAAACCTAAAATTATGAGAAAACTATTTACTCTATGTGCGACCATCATTGGCGTTCTTAGCCTTATCGGTTGTACAGATGACACCACAACTCCTCAAACCCCTTCGGGTGGTGGAGATAGCACTACCCCTGAGATCACACTCAGCCAGGTAGAGGTTACACCAAACGCTATCACATTTGAGGTTACTACAAACGTAGATGGTACGCTTGGTTATGCCGTATCTCCAGATGGTTACAAGGCTCCTAATGCCGACACTTGGTTTACTGCGAACTCTACAGAGGTGTCTGGCACTCAGCAGATCACCCTTACAGGTCTTAACGACGACACGAACTACACCCTTTACGCGATTCTTCGCGCTAAGGATAGTGGCAAGCTAAGTGCTCCTAAGACACTCAAGTTCTCGACACCTGATGACGGCGTTGCAAACCCTATCACTGTGTTTAACACTACCTACAACACTATCACGTTCTCTATCGATATTCAGGGTAGCTATGTATATCAGTGTATCGACAAGTATTTCCTCAACTACTACAACCTAACTATCGAGGAGTATATTCAGACACCTGGTATCGGTATTAATGCACAGGGACCAATAGAGGTTGAGTGGATAGATGGTCAGGAGTTTGGCGCATACGTAATGCACGTTCGCGAGGATAGCGAATACTATGTAGTGGCTGCTATCACAAACGGCCAGAATATTACCGATCAGATCTACTACCGCGAGACACGCACCCCTAAGCGTCCACAGTCTAATGCAGGTCTTACAACAGAGCTTAAGAGTGTTACATCTACATCTGCAACTATTAATACAACACCTGATTCAAGCGTTACATCGTACTACGTTCTTGTACGCGACAAGGTTTGGTCTGATGGCATCGTAGAGGGCTATGGCGAGTCTATGCTTGCTACATTGATTAAGTACCCAAGCGCAGGCTCTTGGCAGCTTACAAGTGAGAACGAGGCTAATTGGGGTGGTCTTGAGCCATCAACGGAGTATATATGCCACGTACTGGTTGTAGATAACAAGGGTGCTGAGGCGCTATCACTTATCCCATTCACAACACTCGCAGCAAGCTTACCAGCACCTAAGGTTGAGGCTTCGCTAACAGTAGCGCAGGAGAATGGAGACACTACACTACACCTTAACCTCTTCTCTGAGGATGCACACTCTGTTCGTGTTGCTCTTCACCCTTTAGCAGATGTTGAGGATTTGCGTAACGACAGTAACTACAAAGATGCTGAGATTGTAAATCACGAATGGTATAGCATCGCACTCTCAGCAGAGCAGGTAGCAGCTATTAAGAGCACAGGTCTTTCACTCAAGCAAGAGGATTTGTTCCCAGGCGTTGAGTATGTAGCTATCGTGAGCGTGAGAAACGCAGAGAAGACTGAGACTGTTAAGGTTATGTCTAACACTACAAACGATAAGCCAGTGCCTGCACGCGTAGAGTCTGCACTCTTCACATCGTTGCTTGGCGAGTGGGAGGTATCATACCCTCTTATTCAGTTCAACAGTGTAGATGTAAACATCCGCAATGCTAAGGTTACTATCGCTGCTGGTGCTGACGAGGATACTGAGGAGTACTACCGTAGCCACAACCGCCTTGTAGTTCAGGGCTGGCCATTCAACGTTGAGGCTGACGGCACACACGCACCTATGCCATACTACTCTCCAGCCGACTTGAAGGAGAGTGCTGCATATTGGCGCGACTTCCCAGCATTGGCACTCCGCGACTACGGTCCAAAGATCTTCTTGGAGATTGCCGAGGGCGATGTTATCACCGTACCTTCATCACGCAGCGAGTACTTCTACAACTGGGGTATAGATGGTACATTCTACTTCTTCGGTGCAGACCTTGAGAACGAGTTTACAGCACCTGCATCCTTCCCTGTAACCCTCTCTGAGGATGGCAACACCCTAACTATTGGTGCTTGTGCTTCAGGTGCAGAGTTCGGCTACGGCGTTTACCGTCCAGCAGTATTCCGCAACATTAAAGATACTTGGGCTTTGTCTACAGGCGATATCGTTCTTAAGCGCGTAAAGTAATACATTGAGGTCTATGAAGAAGATACTTTTTTCACTAATTGCCCTTTTGGGCATTGTGGCGTGTGATGATACTCCAGAGGCAGATACCCTCACACAGACACTAACACTCACTGTCGACCACAGCGAGATTGTGGCTGACGGCGCAGATATCGCCACCTTCGCTGTGGCAGATAAGAGTGGCGCTGCGGTTAGCGATGCTAAGATCTATTTTGCCGAGACTAACGAGCTCTTGGTGGGCAACACCTTCAAGACTAAGTATGCTGGCGAGTACAAGTTCTACGCAAAGCGTGGCAACGAGAAGTCAAATACTATCTCTGTAACCGCAACTAAGGCTACTGAGACTCCAGACAACCCTAACAACCCTGGTGGCGAGGAGCCTGCCGAGAAGCAGGTTGTACTAAGCGTATCACCAGCATCTATCAAGGCTGACGGCATCGAGAGCGCAGTATTTACCCTCAAGGTTGATGGTAAGAGCACCGCAAACTTCGACGTCTACAACGCGGCTAACGATAGCAAGCTTGCAGGCAACGAGTTCTCTACAACAGATAAGGGCGAGTACTCGTTCTATGCTATGTACGAGGGTACAAAGTCAAATACCGTCAATGTTATTGCGCGTATGGTGATTGTGGAGGAGGAGAAGCCTATCACACTATCGGCTACTGCAACCACTATCAAGGCTAATGGCGTGGAGAGCGTGAAGTTCACCGTAATGCAGGATGGCGCTGATGTAACTAACGCCTCAGCTATCTATGTAAACAACGGTAAGCTCAACGGCAATAAGTTTGTAACCACAACACCTGGTACATACGAGATATATGCCGAGAAGGGCACTATGCGCTCGGAGACTATCTTTATCACCGCTACCGAGGTAACAGCAACTGGCAAGAGCATCGTCTTTGCTGAGGGCGTAACCCTATCATCTGGTTGGTACGATGTAAACAAGAAGAGTACACCATCGAATGCCGAGGCAGATGCTATGATGTGCTGGGCAGCATCGTCATCCAACTATTTGCAGTGGTTCCAGGATCGCTATGTTGCTGCGGGCAATACCCTACCTGCAGGATGCCCTAACGGCACTTCAAGCACCTACGGCTACGAGCTACAGATTATGGATGTCTTCCGCGATAACTGGGATAACCTTAAGCGTGGTGGCTGGGCTGATGGTGGCGTTATCTGGTACTTCGAGGGTCGAGATCTATACACCACAAATGGTACAGAAAACCGTGCATACCCTAAGGAGGGTACAGGAGGTTACTTCAAGTCTGTATGGAGCGATATCTACCCATCTAAGATGCACCAGTACGAGGATAACGTATGGGCTTGGCTTTATGATGACTACTCTTATGCTATCGAGATTAACAATTACAACTGGCGCGGAAGCTCAGTTGCCGATCCATTGTTGCAGTTCTCACAATATGTCGTAGATGCTGTAAAGTATGGTCTTTCATCTATGGCTGTTGCTATGTCGCCTAACTTCAGTGGTGCACACGCTGTAACAATCTGGGGTTACGAAATTGATAACGTAACCGAGTATGTTACTAAGCTCTACATCACCGACTCTGACGACGGCTCAACATCTGAGTTGCGCGAGTATGAGGTGATGTCGGATAATAGCAACGCAAAGATTAAGCTTACAGGATACACAACATACTACCCATTTGCATTATACCCAATTTCGGGTTACGACTCTGCAAACAGATAGTAGAGCTATCCAAATAGAAGAAGAGCCTATCCACAGCGGATAGGCTCTATTATTTTATATTTGGGCGTAAACAAGCATTTTGCGGACAAGGTCATTTGTTGTCAGAAGGCATCAGATGCAAGGCTCGGCAAATTTCGAAGCGATGGGCTGTACTTAGGCGTACTGCCCATTGATGAGATAATTTGTTAGCAGCGGCAGATGATGACTTATCACAACAAAGAGTGGCAAAAGAGCCTTGTTAGACAGCAGTATGAAGTTGTATAACAAGAGCTATTTTGAAGCTGCTCGCAGTACGCAAAAGCGCAGTTTACTAAGCGTAAATGAGCATTTTGCGGACAAGGCAGATGCCAAAAGAGCCTTGTTAGACAAGTTCATATACCAAGTCGTCAATGCAGATATATAACGGCGTATTCGCGCCCCACTCGCCTACATCGGTAGTCTCGATAGTTACACGGATGCGGGCTGAGACTGGAAGGTTAAGATTGAACTTCTGCCAGTCGGTAGCCACAAAGCGCTTGCCGTCGCGGTAGTCTATTACGTAGCACTCTACAGGATCGCCAACAGAGGTCTCATCCGCTGCAAGAGGGGTAAATACGACCTTGAGGTAGTCGCCATCGGTAAAGGCGCGAGCAAAGGTGTTGATATCCTCATCGGTGATAGAGGCGTAGGTATAGGTTGAGAGGTTTAGCTTAACGCTACGAAGCTCAAGCTGGCTCATACATACAATATCGCAAGGCTCGTTGAAGCTATCGTAGTAGTAGAGTAGGAAGCTCTCGCCCGAAGCAGCATTGGTATTGTAGGCGCTATACTGATTCTCATAGAGACCATTCTTTGCATCGGCATCCAACATCTTAGACTGCGCAAAGCCTCCCCAGTAGCCATACTCCTCGTTATAGAAGTGCTCAAAAATTAGGTCTGCTGTTGCGTAGCCATATTTGTAGCTACCTTCAAAGGCTCTATCGAAATGCTCAGCAAGAGTCTTTGATGGATATGGTTTCTTACCACTCTCGCAAGCCATAGCACCAAGGGCAAGCATTAGAATAAAGAGTTTTTTCATTGTCTTTTGAAGTAGTTTATGGTTGAATTAGGTTATAGAAACGACACAAAGTCGTAGGTTTTGTAGTTGTTCTTATCCCAGCGTGGGAGCACAGCGCTCTGGGCATCTGCCATAACAAGGGCGATAGAGACCTCCTCGCCGTCGTAGTCGTACTTGATGGCAAGAGGGATGATGCGGTTATCCTTCCACACCACGCTCACATACACAGCCGTGATGTCGCTACTCTGCTTAGGCACAAGCTTTAGAATAGCACCATTGTGGATATTCTCGCTTATGGTAGCCTTAAACTCGCTCTCCAAGAACTCGAAAGCACGGGTAGGATTCGAGAGCAGGTCGCGCGACTCAAGGTTTACCCTATCCTCCGTAACCTCCTTGCGCTCGTTGTTTATCTCGTAGCGGTACTTGCCGTCGCTATAGACCTCCATAGTGCCAAGCTGAATGTAGTAACTATCCTTATCTACCATAAAGTAGCCATTAATCTTCTCGCCGTAGGCATCAACCTTCATATAGAGGGCGTAGCGATCATCGAGGGTGTAGTTTAGACCCTCAATCCACTGACGTGCTGAGCTCTGCGCAGAGAGGTTTAGTGCGCAAAACATAGCGACAACCATTAAACAAAGTCTTCTCATATTCTCAAGTATTAAGTGTTAGTATATTCCAAGGTCCTGCAAGCGCGCCTCCAACGACTGGATATCGTAGAACTTAATCTCGCGCTGCTTAGAGCCAATCTGAGGACCTACAATACCTGCACGCTCGAGCTGCAACATAATACGACCTGCGCGGTTGAAGCCCACCTCGAAATTACGCTGAATCATCGAAGTGGAGATAGCGCCATTCATAACTGCCTCGCGGGCAATCTCTGCGAACTTAGGGTCGTACTTCTGCGGAGCACTGCTCTCCTCGCTACCGTAGCTTACCTCAGCCTCGCTACTACTATCAGGAGTGTAGTCTGGGAGGTTATATGCCGAGGTATAGCCCTGCTGTGCACCTATATGATTCACGATGCGCTCCACCTCTGGCGTATCGACAAAGGCACACTGGATACGTGTAGGCTCGCCACCGTTGAGGAACAACATATCACCACGACCGATAAGCTGGTTGGCACCAGGCTGGTCAATGATAGTACGCGAGTCGGTCATCTGCATCACGCGGAAGGCGATACGCGCTGGGAAGTTAGCCTTAATACCACCAGTGATAACCTTAACATCTGGGCGCTGCGTAGCCACGATAAGGTGGATACCCACGGCACGAGCCTTCTGCGCCAAGCGCATAACTGGCTTCTCGACATCCTTTGCCGTCATTATAAGGTCAGCAAACTCATCGATTACAACCACGATATATGGCAAGAAGCGATGTCCATTCTCAGGGTTGAGTCTGCGGTGTAGGAATTTGTCGTTATACTCAACGATATTCTTCGCTGCCGCCTTCTTACACAACTCCAAGCGATTCTCCATCTCGGCAACCAAGGAGTTTAGCGTATATACCGCAACCTTAGCATCGGTAACGATAGACTCATCCTCCGACTCCATCTTCGCCAAGAAGTGCTTTTCGAGCTTGTTGTATAGCGAGAACTCCACCATCTTAGGGTCTATAAGCACAAACTTTAGCTCGGCAGGGTGCTTCCTATAGAGCAACGAGGTGATGATAGCATTCAGACCTACAGACTTACCCTGACCCGTAGCACCAGCAACAAGCAAGTGTGGAAGCTTGGCAAGGTCGAAGGTAAAGTTCTCGTTCTGGATGGTGCGACCTATAACCACCGGAAGCTCAGCCTTAGAGCTCTGGAACTCCTCGGAACAGATAGCCGAGCGCATAGACACCGTCTGCTTTGTCTGGTTAGGAACCTCGATACCGATAGTACCACGACCAGGCATAGGGGCGATGATACGCACACTCTGAGCCTTGAGATTCTGCGCGAGGTCATCCTCCAAGCCCTGAATACGCGAAATCTTAACTCCTGGCTCCTGCACAATCTCGTACAACGTAACGGTAGGACCTACCGTAGCCGTCATACTTATAATAGGTATGTGGAAGTGGAGCAGTGTCTCGCGGATACGCTCCTTATTCTGGAATATCTCCTCCTCGTCGATAGCGCTCACCGTCTTATGGTCAGTAAGCAGCTGCGCCGTAGGTGCGTCGTAGTGGGCAAGGTCAAGCATAGGGTCGTACAAGTCAGGCTTCTCCTCCTCTGCATCCTTAGGCTTGAACTCCTGCACGGTAACAACAAGAGCGTCGGCATCAAGCTCCGTCTCTGGCGTAGGCTCTGGCTCGGTGGCATCGATACCAAGGATATCGTCCACCTCAACAGGGCTGTCACCACCCCTCTCCTCAGCCGAAAGTGGCTCTACAACAAAGATATCATCAACCGCAGGCGTTGGAATCGCCTCGACAATAGGCTCAACAATTGGCTCAACTACTGGCTCCACAATTGGTTCAACAATTGGCTCCACAATAGGTTCCACAATTGGCTCAATTGTAGGCTCATCGCTATTCTCCTCGCTCTCCTCCTCGAACTCTTCGTTCTCCTCCTCGATATCGGCTTGCTCGGCTCTGCCACGCTGGAAGCGACCAAAGGCGCGACGTGTAACACTCGAGATACCTCCAGCAACCTGCTCACCAGCACTATCCACAACCTGCAAGAAGTTGCGATTGATAAGTAGTCCTGTCATTATCCAGCCTGCGATAATAACAAGGAGTGTGCCTACTCTACCTATCATCTTGCCAAGCCACAAGTCGAGCGAGATACCATACTCACCTCCAAGACCCGAGCCAAAGAGCCCCCACTTAGTGCCAAAGAAGTAGCCCAACGTGAGTGAGCCAAGCACCAACACAAGGCTAAAGATAAGCAAGAAGCGGTACAAGCGTAGTGGCTTATAGCGGAATAAGCGCCAGCCTAACACCAAGAATATCAGCGATATAACAATAGCAAAGAGACCAAAGCAACCACCTACCAAGCGATGCGCTACAAGAGCACCACCCTGACCACAGATGTTGTTGAACTCGGGCGTACCCATAGGGCTACCAATCTCAGCGATAGCGCTCATATCCTCCGACCAGTAGAAGAGGTAGGATACTATCGACGAGAAGAGGAATGCACCGATAAGCATCAGCACAAATCCCGATATTAGTCGAGCATTATCTGCATTGGAGAGCTGCTCCGCCTCCTTAGCCTTAGTTGTCTTATTCTTTGCCATAGACTCAACTAAATTAGTATTGAGTAATTAGTAATTAGTAATGATTAAAAGGCTATGCCTTTTTAAAATTCGCGCGAAGCGCACCTAACTTTTCAGTTTTCACTTTTCACTTTTCACTTCGTTTAGTATTCTTCGTCCTCGCTCCTCCATTGCGGCGCGGTATGATTCATCGGCAAAGGAGATAAAGCGATACTCTGGCTTGTGGTCGCTGCGGGCAGATATCTTATAGCGCTTTAGCAACCACTCCACCCTGCGGGCTACTGCCTCACCAGAGTCAACGATATCTATGCCGTGTCCAGCAACAATAGCCTCGATATGTGAGCGTAGGAATGGATAGTGGGTGCAGCCAAGTACAATCTTATCAATACCACTCTCCAATAGAGGCTCCACAACCCTGCGTACAGCCTCACGAGCCTCCTTAGAAGTCTCCTTACCCGCCTCCACAAGATCTACAAAGCCCTCGCCTACGACCTTCTGCACCTCAACACCCTCGGCATAGCGCGCCGTGGTGCTTAGAAACATATCGCTTCTAAGGCTATGTGCCGTAGCAAGCACCGCAATACGACCCGTCTTAGTGCCGAGGCAGGCAGGCTTAACAGCAGGCTCAAGACCCACGATAGGCATATCGCGCCATATCTCACGAAGGGTGGCAATAGCTGCTGTAGTGGCAGTATTACACCCCACAACGACCATCTTAACGCCCTCACTCACAAGCCTTTCCACCGAAGCCTTAGCGAACTTAGTAATATCCTCTCGCCTACGACCACCGTAGGGGCAGTTCTTGCCGTCACCGAGGTAGATGATAGACTCGTGCGGAAGTAGTCGGCACAGCTCACGCCACACCGAGAGACCTCCAAGACCAGAATCATAAACACCTATAGGACGGTTATCCATTTTTTACACTCTCTATAATATAGTTAACGATAGCCTCGTCGCTCATAGTATTGCAGTCAACAATCATCTGCGCCTTGGCATAATAGGGCTCACGCAGAGCCAAGTGCTCGTGCATAAACTGGAGCAACTCCTCGTCGCTCTTACCACGAAACATAGGGCGCTTCTCCCTACCGTATGCTGATAGGCGGCTTAGTATCTGCTCAGGGCTACGCTGAAGATAAATAGTTGTACCTAAGCTATTTAGGCACTCCATATTATCCTCCCACGTGGGTAGTCCGCCACCTGTTGCCACGATACCCCTATACTCCTTCTTAGCAAGGCTATCTATGACCTCTCGCTCCGCACGACGGAAGTACTCTTCGCCCTCGTAGTGGAAGATATCGGCTATTGTTGCCCCCACGCTCTGCTCCACAAGGGTGTCGGTATCGACATACCCCACCCCGAGAGCCTTAGCAAGGCGCTTAGCCAAGGAGCTCTTACCCGAGCCCGCATATCCTATCAATATCAACATCTTACACTAACCAAATAGGTCGAGCTGCGCAGCCAAGAAGCCAGCATCGTCACCCTCCGAGCGCTTGGTGTAGTCCACCGTAGGGTCTGCCTTAATCTCCTCACCTACAATCTCGCTCATATCGATTGTATTCTCCATCGCATCCTCCACGGCATCGCCAACAAACTCCGAGGACTCCTCATCCTCGCCATAGTTGTAATCCTCCTCCTCGGGGGTCTCAGGCTCTATAAAGCGGAGCGAAGCCACATCGTAGGTTGTGACGCGCTTACCCTTAGCTCTGTGGCTCTTGATACCGATAAACTCATCTACATCCACAAGCTCCTCGGGGCGCTGGGCGTGGTTGCCACCGAAGATAACCTCCAACGATGCCCCCTTGCGGTAGGTTATAGTCACCATCTTTTGAAGTGCACCCTCCTCCAAGAAGGACTGTGTCTTATCGCTCGCCTCGAGCTGAAAGCGCTTCATATAGTAATACTTCTGCTCGCCATCGTAGTAGCATACAGCATATACCCTCTCTGCCACAAAGCGCTCAACGCGGAGGGTGTCGTCAGGGAAGTGCTGCTGCACATCGAAGCCAGTGATGTAGTACTGGTTCTTGGCTGTCCACACCACAATCTTATCATCGCCCTTGAACTCGCCAAGCAGATGACCTCTGCCGTCGGTATTCAAGCGGCGCACATCCTCGTCGTACCAGATATTCTGACCACCGAGGGTCGAAGCACCCTTCTCCTTAAGCACAATCTTGTTAATAGAGTAGCGCGTAACGAGGTTACCCACACTCTGGCGACCCTTAATAGCCAAGGTCGAGAGGTCGAGGTCGATGATGCACTTCTTCAACCTTGCGCGTGGGCGCAGGTAGATTTTAAGCACCTCAGCCTCACCATTAGGGTTAACAGAGAGGTACAACAACTCACTCTTTGCCGTACCCTTCGTTAGGTCGTACTCCTTATCGCGTGTAACGCTCTTAATGGCGCATCGCTTCATCATAATAGCGCCACCACGACCGTCACGATAGAGCATATTGTAGATCGTGCGCTCGTCGTTACGCTTATATATACCTATATAGTAGATACCCTTATCGAAAAATGCCTTCTCCGAAATCTTGGTAATCTTATATCGTCCATCCTTGAGGATGACAATCACATCGTCGAGGTTAGAGCAGTCGCAGACAAATTCCGAGTCCTTCATCGACTTACCCATACCAAAGAAGCCCTCGGCACGGTCAACATACAACTTAGCATTCGACGATGCCACCTTCCAAGCCTCGATAGCATCGAACTCACGAATCTCAGTCCTGCGCTCCTTGCCCTCGCCATACTTAGACTTGATACGCTCGAAGTAGGCAATCGTAAAGTCGGTGAGGTGGTCAAGGTCGTGCTTTGTCTGCTTGATATCTGCCTCAATCTGCTTAATCTCATTATCAGCCTTATCGCTATCGTAGCGCGAGATACGGATGAATTTCAACTCCGTTAAGCGCTGTACATCCTCCAACGTAACCTCTCTACGGAGCTTAGCTTTGAATGGTGCAAGACCCTTATCCACCGCCTCGTATGCAGCCTCGCGGGTACGGCAACCCTCGATAAGCTGGTAGAGCTTATTCTCGATAAAGATACGCTCCAAGCTTGCTGCGTGCCAAGCCTCGTTAAGCTCGTGGAGCTTAATCTCGAGCTCCTTGCCCAAGAGTGCCTTCGTATGGTCTGTCGAATAGCGCAAGATATCGCTTACGCCCATAAAGACAGGCTTATTATCTACGATAACGCAGGCATTTGGCGAGATAGAGACCTCGCAATCGGTGAAGGCGTACAATGCATCGATAGTCTTATCCGACGACTCATCGGCAGCCACCTGGATAACAATCTCCACCTTCTCGGCGGTGTTGTCATCGACCTTCTTAATCTTGATTTTACCCTTATCGTTAGCCTTGATGATAGACTCCTTAATCGACTCCGAGGTGGTTGTATATGGAATCTCGGTGATAGCCAACGTACGCTTATCAATCTTCGAGATGCGGGCACGCACACGCACCGAGCCGCCACGAAGACCATCGTTGTAGTTCGTGGCATCCATAATACCTCCCGTCTGGAAGTCGGGCACAAGCGAGAACTCCTCGCCACGGAGATAGGCTATAGAGGCATTTATAAGCTCGTTGAAGTTGTGTGGCAGAATCTTAGAAGCAAGACCTACAGCGATACCGTCAGCACCCTGCGCCAAGAGCAATGGAAACTTAACTGGCAGTGTCACAGGCTCCTCCTTACGACCGTCGTATGCCAACATCCACTCTGTGGTCTTCTTGTTATATACCACATCGAGGGCGAACTTCGAGAGGCGAGCCTCGATATAACGACCCGCAGCAGCCTCGTCACCCGTTAGGATATTACCCCAGTTACCCTGCATATCGATGAGTAGTCCCTTCTGACCCAACTGCACCAAGGCATCCTTGATAGAGGCATCACCGTGAGGGTGGTACTGCATAGCCTGACCCACGACGTTAGCCACCTTGTTGTAGCGACCATCCTCCACGCACTTCATAGCGTGTAGAATACGGCGCTGCACAGGCTTTAGACCATCAGCCAAGTGTGGCACGGCACGCTCAAGGATTACATACGAGGCGTAATCCAAGAACCAGTTTTTGTACATACCCGTAAGGCGGCGCATACTATCCTCGGCAGAGGTGAGAGCACCATACTTACCCTTAGGCGCATCCTCCACAACCTCTGTATCATCGACCTCAACCTCGGGAGCCTCAATGGCACTCTCTATTGTAGCCTCCTCGGCGCTCTCCAATATATCTATATCTTTGTTTTCCTTCATTAGTTCACGCTTTTAAGATTTTCGATGATATCTTCCTCAACGCGGAGGTTGCCCACGATAAAGTCCTTGCGGTCGGGGGTATTCTTACCCATATAGAAGTCGAGCAGGTCGTGGATAGGGTCATCCTTCGTGAGGCGCACCTTGTCAAGGCGCATACCCTCGCCGATAAACTCCTTGAACTCCGCCGCCGAGATCTCACCAAGACCCTTAAAGCGGGTAATCTCTGCCTGAGCACCACACCTCTTAACAGCCTCCTGGCGCTCCTCATCCGAGTAGCAGTAGAAAGTCTCCTTCTTGTTACGCACACGGAAGAGTGGGGTTTGCAAAATATACAAGTGACCCAAGCGGATGACATCGGGGAAGAATTGCAAAAAGAACGAGGTCAGCAACAGACGTATGTGCATACCGTCAACATCGGCATCGGTAGCGATGATAACCTTGTTGTAGCGTAGGTTGTCCATATCCTCCTCGATGTTGAGCGCAGCCTGGAGCAGGTTAAACTCCTCATTCTCGTAGACCACGCGCTTGGTAAGACCATAGCAGTTCAGAGGCTTACCGCGCAACGAAAAGACGGCCTGCGTACGAGGGTCACGGCTCGAGGTGATAGAACCCGAGGCTGAGTTACCCTCCGTGATAAATATCATCGTCTGCTCCGCGAGCTCCGACTTATCGGTATAGTGTATCTTGCAATCGCGCAACTTCTTATTGTTTAGCGAGACCTTCTTAGCCGCCTCTCGCGCCTTCTTCTGCACACCCGAGATAGCCTTACGCTCCTTCTCATTCTCCACAATCTTCTTCTGGAGAATCTGCGCAGTCTCAGGGTGCTTATGGAGGTAGTTGTCCAAGTTCGTTGCGAGGAAGTCGCCCACAAACTGGCGCATAGTAACACCCTCCTCCTTATCCTTAGAGCCGAGTTTAGTCTTGGTCTGCGACTCGAAGATAGGGTCATCCACCCTCACCGAGATAGCGGCGATGATAGAGGTACGGATATCCGAAGGGTCGTAGTCCTTGCGGTAGAACTCCTTGATAGTCTTAGCCACAGCCTCACGAAAGGCGGCTTGATGGGTACCACCCTGAGGGGTGTACTGACCATTTACGAAGGAGTAGTACGCCTCGCCATAGCCGTTGCCGTGGGTGATTACAATCTCGATATCCTCGCCAGAGATATGCACTGGGGCATAGAGAGGCTCGCTCGACATATTATCGTTAACCAAGTCTAAAAGTCCATTCTTCGAGATGTAGGGCTTGCCATTGAGCACCACGGTAAGACCGAGGTTGAGGTAGGTATAGTTCTTGACCATCTGCTCGACATACTCGAGGTTGTAGGCGTAGTCGCCAAAGACCTCACGGTCCACCACAAACTCCACGTATGTACCATTCTGCTCCTCAACGCCACTCTCCGAGCGGTCGGTAAGCTCCAAGCCCTGCGAGAAGGTCACGGTACGAGCCTCGCCATTACGCACCGAGCGTGCGAGGAAGTGTGTCGAGAGCATATTCACCGCCTTGACACCCACACCGTTAAGACCTACCGTCTTCTTGAAGGCATCGCCACCATACTTACCACCCGTATTCATCTTACTCACCGCATCCGCCAACGCCTCCAATGGAATACCACGACCATAGTCGCGCACCGAGACCTTATCGCCCTCAACAACAATCTCGATACGCTTACCTGCGCCCATGATAAACTCGTCGATGGAGTTATCCACAACCTCCTTCAAAAGGACGTAGATACCGTCATCCGCCTGGGTACCGTCACCGAGCTTGCCGATGTACATACCTGGGCGTAGGCGTATATGCTCACGAGGCGAGAGGGTCACAATCGCATCCTTACCATACTCCGCTACGGGGTTTGTCATATTCAATTCTGCCATATATTTTTACTCCTATTTTTTCTCTGCGCGAATATCGGCCAAGGCATCAACCATATCGGTGTGCACCTGCGCCATAACCTCCTTGATGCTGCGCTCCGCAACCTCCTCGGCAGGAATCTCTGGTAGCACCTTGATGGTAATGACATTGCGCCAGTTGATCATCCAACCCTTGCGCACCAACGAGCTTGTACCATCCAACACCACGGGCAAGATAGGCACTCCCGCATCCTTAGCAAGGATAAAGGCTCCAGCCTTGAAGTTGTGAATCTCGCCATCCTTAGAGCGCGTACCCTCAGGGAAGATAGATACCGTAGCACCCTTCTTGAGCCACTCCATACCCTTCGTGTGCACCAACTGCATCGCCTCCTTGGCGCTGGCACGGTTGATAACGATATCGCCGTGCATCCATAGCAGACGACCAACGATAGGGATGCGATATACCTCCCTCTTCGACACCCACTTAAAGACCAAAGGGAGGTTGTAGATACTGAGGATATCTACCATAGACTGGTGGTTGAGCACCATAACATAGGCCTTGTTAGGGTCGATATTCTCCATACCCACTACCCTACGACGCGCCAACGGAGCGAAGATAAATACCGCGTTTGTAAGCCACGCTGAGATACGGTGCACCACACTACGCTTCTTGTCGAAAGGATAACACACAATAAGGGCGATAAAGGATAGCACGTAGAGCACAATCCACGCCGTTGACACCACAATGTAATAGAGAATACTTAACATAATTAGCCTGGTTAGATTTTAATAATATATTAATCGCGCAAAGATAGCAAAAAAAAGTGAAAAGGGAAAAGGAAAAACGAAAAAGTGTGGTGTCTGCGACGCGTGTTTATAATTAGTAGTGAGCAAAGAGTAATTAGTAATGAATGGTGCATTTATATCGTCATTGCGAAGAATTGCAACCGTTACCGTGCCGATACCCACTCAGTTTCTGTGCAATTCTGTGGACAACGCCGCGATTAAGTGAGAGCAGAGGCTGCTTGCAGACTATGCCGAGCGTGAGCGGTGAAAAGCCCTCGTAGAGGGATTAATCTACCTTTGTTAACAGCCGTGCTG
>JAZQYM010000018.1:0-16389 GCA_045633525.1 Alistipes sp.
TTCTATATCCTTAATGGTGAGCTTGATAGGGCAGATTCGATGCTTGCTACTCGTGGCGATATCGTTGAGCGTGTTAACCAAAACCTAATGGCACAAAAGGCGGTAGAGCAAGATAGGGAGCAAGTAGCCAAAGATTGCTATCGTAAATATGAGATTGCCGATCAGCGCCACGAGCGCGAGGAGGCAGCGAAATACCTTAAACTCCGTGCATCTTTAGACCCTCACAATGTCGACTGGCAGATTGATGCAGCAAAGTATATTTCAGATATCTTGGCAGAGTATGATGAGGCGCTGTCGATATATGAGCCTACGCTTAGCTATGCCCTTGAGTACTATGGAGAAAATCATGCTAATACTGCACATTTATATAATAATATTGGTTCTATTTACTCCGACAAAGGAGATTATACAACAGCTTTAGATTATTATCAAAAGTCATTAGCAATTCGCGAGAAAGTTTTGGGTGCAGAAGATCCAGATGTTGCCATCAGTTATAATAATATTGGCTCTGTTTATTCTGCAAAAGGAGAATATGAAAAGGCCTTAGATTATTACCAAAAGGCTTTAACAATTTGTGAGAAAGTTTTGGGTGTAGAAGATCCCGATGTAGCACTGAGTTATAATAATATTGGCTTTATTTATTCTGAGAAAGGGGAATATGAAAAGGCTTTGGATTGTCATCAAAAGTCATTAGCGATTTATGAGAAAGTTTTAGGCGCAGAGCATCCTGATGTTGCCGCCAGTTATAATAATATTGGCTCTGTTTATTCCGATCTCGGAGATTATGATACAGCCTTAGATTATTATCAGAAGTCATTAGCAATTTGTGAAAAAGTTTTAGATCCCGAACATCCAGATGTTGCGAACAGTTATAATAATATTGGCCAAGTGTATTCTGGTGTCGGAGAATATGAAAAGGCATTAGCTTATTATCAGAAATCGTTAGCTATTTTTGAGAAAGTTTTGGGTGCAGAACATTCTGATGTGGCAACAAGTTATAATAATATTGGCTTTATTTATTCTGAGAAAGGGGAATATGAAAAGGCTTTGGATTATAACCAAAAGGCTTTAACAATTCGTGAGGAAGTTTTTGGTGCAGAACATCCAGATGTTGCGAACAGTTATAATAATATTGGCACGATTTACTTCGATAAAGGTGATTATGATAAAGCTATAGATTTTTTCCAAATAAGCTTAGCAATTTTGGAAAAGGTCTTTGGAGAGGAACATCCTGATGTGGCGATTAGTTATAATAATATTGGCTTTATTTATTCTGAGAAAGGAGAATATGAAAAGGCCTTAGATAATTATCATAGGTCTTTAGTAATTAGTGAGGAAGTTTTTGGTGCAGAACATCCAGATGTTGCCTCCAGTTATAATAATATTGGCGGTATATATGATGATAAGGGCGATTATGATACAGCCTTGGATTATTATCAAAAGGCTTTAGCAATTCGCGAAAAGGTTTTTGGCGCAGAGCATCCTGATGTGGCACATAGTTATAATAATATTGGTTTAATTTATGATGAAAAAGGCGATTATGATACAGCCTTGGATTATTATCAAAAAGCATTAGCCATTTTTGAGAGGGTTTTGGGAACAGAGCATTCTAATGTGGCAACTCTTTATAATAATATAGGTTTTGTTTATTCTGAAAAAGGAGAATATGAAAAAGCCTTGGAATATTACCACAAGGCATTAGCAATTCGCGAAAAGGTTTTGGGCGAAGAACATCCAGATGTAGCACTGAGTTATTGTAATATAGGTGCTGTTTACTCCGATAAAGGAGATTACGCAACAGCCTTGGATTATTATCAAAAGGCATTAGCAATACGCGAGAAGGTTTTGGGAGCAGAGCATCCAGATGTTGCACTCAGTTATAAT
This sequence comes from Alistipes sp., assembly GCA_045633525.1. Taxonomy (GTDB): domain Bacteria; phylum Bacteroidota; class Bacteroidia; order Bacteroidales; family Rikenellaceae; genus Alistipes. Next base: position 1,885 of record JAZQYM010000018.1, read on the forward strand.
AACATTGGTTATGTATATGATGATAAGGGTGATTATGATACAGCCTTGGATTATTATCAGAAGTCTTTAGCAATTCGTGAAAAGGTTTTGGGCGTAGAACATCCTGATGTGGCAACAAGTTATAATAACATAGGTGTGGTTTACTACCGTAAGGGAGATTATGAGTCTGCATTAGATTATTTTCAAAAGGCCTTAGCAATTCGCGAAAAGGTTTTGGGCGTGGATCATCCAAGGACAATAAATTTGCGTAATAATATTGAAAAGACAAAATCTAAATTGTAAAGAGTTATATGTCGCAGGAGTTTAAATATTTTGCATTTATAAGCTACAATAGCAAGGATGTAAAGTGGGGTAGCAAGCTACAGCGCAAGCTCGAGGGCTATAAGATGTCGGCAATGTTGTGTAGCGAGAAGGGGTGGAAGAGAACACCTCTGAAGCCGATATTCTTTGCACCGACAGATATTCAGCCCAACGACCTAACGGAGGAGCTTAAGGCGCGATTGCACGCCTCGCGCCACCTGATTGTGGTCTGCTCGCCAAATTCGGCGCAGTCGGAGTGGGTGGGTAAGGAGATTGCCTACTTCTACTCGTTGGGTAGGGTGAAGAATATCCACTTCTTTATTGTGGATGGCGAGCCCAATAGCAGCGACCCTAAGACCGAGTGCTTCAACCCTGAGATTAAGCGTCTGGGCCTGGATGGCGTGCTCGGCGCAAATATCAACGAGCGCAACTACTCGTGGCGATACCTTAACCGTCAGCGCGCATACGTGCAGCTTATAACCAAGCTCTTAGGCATCGAGTTCGACACGATATGGCAGCGCCACAAGCGTCAGCTTATACGCAAGTGGCTGGCATTTGCAGCGCTTATAATTGCAGTCGTATCTGCGGTGGTATGGGCTTGGTCTGCCTATCGCCCGATAACGGTGAATGTTGCCCTCGAGGAGCAGACGGCAGCGAACAACAACCTCCCACCACTTAGCGATGCCGAGGTGACACTTGTTATTGGCGATGATGTGCGACACCTAAGGCTTAACTCGATAGACGATATCGCGCAGTTTACGAATGTGCCTAAAAATCTGCTCGGTAGCGAGGCAGAGCTACGCTTTGTACACTATCCCGACTCGCCAGATAGTAGAGATTATCTCCCAGTTGTGCTGCCGGTCAAGTTATCGGAAAATATCACACTCCCTATTCTCCGCGACACGGTAAAATATGGACACATAAGGGCGCGCGTGGTGGATAAGAATATGATTGTACTGCCAAACTATGCGCTCGAGATTGCTGGTGTTACGGTGGTCTCAGACGAGAATGGCGATATCGATACCGTTATTCCATTTGCCTCGCAGCGCCAGACCTACGAGGTTGAGGGCAACACGCTAAGCGATGTGGGCTTAACCTCTCGCTTTGCGATAGTTGTCAAAGACGAATAACTAAATCTTTAATTTTATGAAGCGACTTTATATTGATATGGATAATGTGTTGGTCGATTTCCAGTCGGGTATCGATCGCACACCTGCTGAAATATTGACCCAGTACGAAGGGCATTTAGACGATGTGCCAGGTATCTTTGCGTTGATGAGCCCTATGCCAGGTGCTGTTGAGGCTTTTGAGAGGTTGGCGCAGAAATACGACATATATATCCTATCTACCGCGCCATGGAATAACCCAACGGCGTGGAGCGATAAGGTGAAGTGGGTGCAGAAGTATTTGGGCGAGGTGGCATATAAGCGATTGATACTCTCGCATCACAAAAATCTTTGTAAGGGCGACTATATCATCGATGACCGCACGCGCCATGGCGTTGATATCTTTGAGGGCGAGCATATACACTTCGGCACTGAGCGCTTCCCCGACTGGGATAGTGTCTTAGCCTATTTGATATAAAGTGCTATGATTGAGCATATTTTGATCCCTTTGGTCTGCGAGCGCTTTCGTAGTGATGCGCGCTACCGTGAAGGGCATCTGCGCGTCGTGAATGCGCTCCCTTCGAGGCGTGTATTAGGGCTTCATGCGCCCGAAATGAAGCTTGTGGCAAAGAAACTTGCGCGCGAAGGCTGTGAGGTGGTTATGCCCGACGGCGAGCACCACAACTGCGCTAATGGTGCGGATGTTATTCGCTGTTTCGAGGCTGTGCCGAGCGTGAGTCTCTGCTATGAGGAGACGGTTGTGTGGGGCTTTCTTATTAACGCTCAGAAGTGTTCGTTGGATGAACGCTTGGCGATGTTGGAGCGTTATGTGCCAGTGTTGGATAACTGGGCTGTGTGCGACTCATATTGCGCTAATGCTAAGTGGGTTGCACGTGCAGACAAGGAGAAGATATGGGCGTTTCTGAACCGCTGGTTTGACTCTAAGCGTGAGTTTGAGGTGCGCTTTGCCGTGGTTATGGCGATGACCTATTTCCTTTGCGAGGAGTGGCTCGATAGGGTCTTCCAGCGCATAGCGAGCCTCGAGTTGAATAATATTAAATCAGAGTACAAAAGTATCAAGGGTAAACCTAAAATTGCTCAACAGGGCACCGCTCAAGGTGCTGAACCCTACTATGTGCGTATGGGTGTTGCGTGGCTCTTGGCATCAGCACTCGCCAAGTCTCCCAACCAGACGCGAGCCTTTGTAGGCTCGTCGCATCTGCCCGAGGATGTCGTAAAACTCTATATCCGCAAGGCACGCGAGTCGTTTAAGACCCGCATGGTGGCAGCAATGTAGGGCGATTATTAATATTATGTCTTATTTTAGAGCCTATTTTAGGCTTTGACACTAATTGACAATTGCGTCCTGTACCTTTGTCCCAGCAACATAAATGCGTTGCTGGGACTTTTCCGTTACCGTTGTTAATAACTAAAAATATATTGTGCGTCGAACCTTGCACATCAGCTTATATATGCAACTTAAAGAATTGGTATATAAGCACCATCGCCATGGTGTCGAGCTCGCAGTAGCGGAGTAGGGCATTCTTTAGCTTGAGTTTCTCGTCGGCTGAGAGTCCGTCGTACTGCAACTTGGCGTAGTTGGCGTTGGCAAGACCGCCGTTGTTGATTCTATCCTCGCTATCCGCAGTCTCGCCCTCCTCGAGGAGCTCGGCGCCTATTATTGGGAGGAATTTGTAGGGGTTACCTACCTCCGTGTGGGCAGCGTCGAGATAGTTGATAAGCGTGAAGTCGTCAAACTCAGCAAAGTTGGGCGACGTCACATACTCTCGGTATGGCTTTTCGTATAGCTTCTGCAGCTTGCGTGAGCGTAGCACCGCAGGCAGAACAACCTTAATTGAGTTGCTACCTTTCATCGATGGATCGTAGTAGTAGAGTACCACGACCTCGCACAAGTCTACCATATCACGCTCGCCATAGCGTCCCTCCTTCGTGTCGTGCGTGATGCTATTGATAAAGGCGATAAGGTCCTCTCTATCCCTCTCTTGGCTTAGGCTGAGCTGCACTGCAATCTGGTTGAGCACCGAGTTCTCGTGGTGCGAGTATCGGAATATTGTGCCGTTGTCACCCTCCAAATCGTGCTTTAAGGCTCGCACGAATTCGAAATTCGGGAACACACGCTCCGTAGATATCCACTCGGTATGCGTGAGCTTGCCATCGGCATCGAGCTGGTGGTGCGAGTACTGGAACGCCGTAGTCTCGTATGGGTAGCGACCCTTGGTGAAGGGTAGTGCCACGGTAGAGGTCTCGAAGTCGATAAAGTGGAGCGGAAACTTCCAGTCCTCAATCTCCGCCTTAAGACCTGGGAGTATCACAGGCTCCATATCGCCCGTGCTCCACTTCTCAATCTGCATCTGGCGGCGTGAGCTGGCGTTGAACTCGCTCATATCGAGGCTTATCTCCGAGTCCTTAGGACTGAAGTAATCGGCGATCTTTAGCTCCGATAGAAAATACTTTTTCTCCTCGATAAGCTGTTTAGCCTTTCTAAAGCCCTTGCCACCCCACAGCTCTAAGGTATGAGGCTTCTCGAAGTCAGCATCCGTAAATCCAGCACACTCCCTCCAGCAGCGGTGGTAGCCAGAGCGTTCTTTGTCGGAACTACGAAACTCGCAACCCTTGCACTGCGAACTTATGCGTGGCGCGGCAGCCTCATCCTTGCGTAAAGAGTCGAGCAGAAGCTCAATGTAGTCGGTGAATGTTGCCCCCATATAATCCGCTTGCTCGGCGGTGCGGTTGGCAATAATCTCCTCGCACAACATATTCATATCGCACGGTATAAGTAACCACTTATTCTCATCTGTCGGTGGTATGTATGCCCTAAGACCACTTTCGTCAACCTCCTGCGTCTTGGTGTTGATGCGTACCATCTGGTTAAGACCATCGACATCGCATGGCATCTCGCTATTGATAAGCATAAGGAAGCCCTCCACCTCTTGGTCTAAAGCATTCTCCACGACATACTTCTGAAAGGCGAGGTCGTAGATATACTTTCGGTAGCCGCTGTTTACCTCGTTACGCTTTGTAACAGTTGTAATTTTCTCCTCGTCCTCGGGATGTAGCGACGAGGATTTAACTTCGATAAGCTGAATTGTTGAGCCGCGCTTCACCAAAATATCGACTCGCACAAAGCATCCGTTCCACTCAAAGGCAGCCTCGGCAATAACGGCATTCTGCTTTGCCATAAGGGCTTTGGTCTCTCGCAATGCCTTATCCTTATCTTTGGTCTCGATATATCCACGCTCGAAGGTGCTGTACTTCGAGAAGTAGTAGTGGCGCGCCAGAGCACCCACCTGAATACCACCCTCCGCCAACGAACGCATAAAGTCGTTATCGGAATTTGTATTATCGTATAGCTCCTTATGCGTAGCATAATACAACTTACGCGGACATCCGAGCGATGTAGTAAAAAGCGATTTAGTTAGTAGTGGCATATAGATATTTATATTATACTTCTTTGATAGAATATCCGTTTGTACTATCCTTTAAGTATTCTAGTAGTTTTTGGAAGAATGACCTATAGTTTGTTGTATCTAGATAATAGTTTGATTGTTCACCTCCTTGTTGACACCAATTTGGTTTACTCAGTCTTGTCCACTGGCTTAAGCGCTCTTTGTTTTGATCCGTAGTCAAGAACTCTCTATGGTCTTTTTTATAACCGATTGCTTCTCTGAATTTTTTATTTGCCTCTTTTATGTTAGGACGACATTGAGAACCTTCCCATATAAGTGTTTGTGCAAACCACCTATATATAGCAAGACTTTTTGCATTATTAATATGAATATGATTCACCTCTTCCCTAGACGCATAATAAGATGTGTTATCACTTCTTGACAATCCTTTATATGACTCAGTAATAGCAGTTTCTAAAGCTTTATGTAGATTATTATTAGCCATTACTCTCGTAGAGGACATAATAAGAAATTTATTAACCTCCCAGAAGTTCCTTAACACTTCGTCATATGTATCAGCAAACGATAACTGCTCTATGGAATATGTTATATCATTAAACAAATTTCCGTTACATACAGCAGAATAACATTCATCTACTAAATCGGATTTGATATTTGGTTTTACATTTTCTGTTTCTTCATCTATTACTCCACTAAAGCCTCGCTTCTTTATTATTCCTTTTAACTCTTGATTAAATGATGTGACCGCATCAGATTGATGCTGTTCTTTGTATAACTCATAATATTTTTGGATAACATCTTCTTTAGTATAGAAATGGTATTCATCATCTACACAAACAATCTTTTTATGTTCTTTTACAACTTCATTTTTTTCATAAGCTTGTAAAGCTGCAATAATGAGGATGTGATTATTATTCCAATATTTGATTAACAAATCTCGTTCCGCCTTACTTGTTGCTAAGATAATAGAAGTATTGATAGCATCTGACGAAGACTTGTCATCATCAGAATTATCTCCCGATTTATAAACCAAGGGGATGCTTAGGACTCTCACATATTCTTGGATTAAATATTCTTCTCTTTGCGGCAACCGCTGCGATTCTAATAACGGTGAAATAATATCGTCATATAAATCTTGATAATTGATGCAGATAAAATTGTTAGAGGTGCATAGTCTTTTCTTCTCGTCTGCATGATCCTCTAATTCTTCTTCTGATGCAGGTGATAGATAAATAAAGAACTGATATATTCCATCTTGATTACCATTATTGCAAGCATAATAGTATCTTTCTGTTTGCGTCAATGAGCTATATGAAATCGACCCTACATTGTTATTGTCTTTAATTCCACCTTCTTTGGAACCTATTTTATTTTCTATTATAAACTCGAATTTTGTAATGCGATCTATTCCTCCAACATCACAAGTTATTCTAATATCAATGGAATCGCCTCTACCCTTCTTCTTTTTCGTAGCATACCAATTTTCGATCTCTTCGTTTATCTTTGACGATGTAACGATACTTGTAACTGGAACTTCCGTTTGTCCTTCAATATTTGAAATCTTTAACGTTCTAGAAAGAAGTGCATTTGATATTGGTTCAATATCTGCGTAAGGGACACTATCACTCTGCTGGGAAGAACCTATTCTATATTGCATATAAATTCTACGCACAAGGCAGTCTAATAGACCGATTAGTGGATTCTCAGCACTATTACCCTGCACCTCATTTGCAGTTAACAGCCAATTCAAGAAAGAACTATGTGCTGTTTCATTTCGACCTTTCCCAATAATATCAAACACTGTAACGCTATTGTACAGTGCCTTTAGACGTTGATTTTCTAGATTTTTATTATACTCACGTAACAATGTGACAATGTCAACTTGTTTAATAGGAATACTCATAGATCGGAAAGTTAAGGTTAAGTCAAGTTATCAATTTTCTTCTAAGCTATACGGCTCTATCAGATTTTTTACTACTACAAAATTAAACAAATTTTCCGAGAATATCAAATTTAGCTCAAGCATTGTTTTGGGGGCGAAGATATAAAATGCGCCACAGATAAGCCTACCTATGGCGCATGCTGCGTTTTGTTCTGTTCTTTAACTATGTATGACGCAGTATCGGCCACAAAATTAGGAGCAAAGTGTGCCAAATTATTGCACATTATATTTTATTTTCGCAATTGCAGACCTCTTCCCCAAACAAAATCTCGATAACCTCCTTGAGTGAGTAGGACTCGTAGAGCTGTTTGGCTTCGGTGTAGTGGGTGTTTATCTTGGCAAAGGAGCTCCATACAGAGCTAAAGTGGCGCACCGACACGCTCTCGCTCTTGCCCTCGGCACTGATATACTCACAGACATTGCATCCGCTAAGAGGACTGCCGGAGATATAGTATATCGGTTGTAGTGCACCATTCTTATCCTCCGTCCATGCGCACTGATTATTGCGCCACCACTCGATATAGATACCTAAGGTGGGGTGGCTAAATCCCGAGGTTCCCGTATATGCCAAGCTATTGCGGATGGGTAGTGGCGCAAGGAACATACGGCTATCTGCCATTATCCTATCCCCCTTAGCTATAAGGCGATGGGCATTCCTCAAAAAAAGGTTTAGCTCCTCATCATTGGTGCAGGACTCTCTCCTCCTATGACGGCGAGGCTTATTGCCCCATTGTAGGAACTCTCCCGTGGTGTCGAGAGAGATATCGTCTGTGGCAAGTTCTGCTGGTAGTTCGCTTTTAAGGTATGCCTCGGTGCAGATGCCGTCGGTAAACTCCAAGTAGTGTTTCATTGCGTTACTCTATTATTAAGGTTTTACAAGGGCTTAGCTCCACGTACTCCACATTTTGCAGTGCAATGCGATCTTCGCGTATCACGGCATTGTATGCTCGCTTAGGGAGTAGCTCTGCGAGGCGCTCTTTGCCCACAAGGTGGCAGAGTGCTCTGCGACCGTGGTCGTTGTCGATAGCCATAAGAGCAACTATCTCATCCCCCTTTTTAAATGTCGCAGCGAGTGTTATATCACCGAAGCCCGCCGTGGTTATCGTGTCGTACTCTTGGCGCATCTGCTCAATAGTTAGATGTTGATACTCAAGCCTATACAATAGGTTGAAGCTCTCTAAGTCGCGTCTTAGGGCATCAAGGAGTTTTGTCTCTATGTGCCCTCCGAGGTGCTTCTTAATTTGTAGACTATTCTCCCAGATGCGCTTGCCTAAAATGCGCTCGATATCGTGGTACGAAAAGTGAAACTCCTTGCCTGCGCCCAGTCTGCATAGCTCTAACTTTAGACGACGATTGTATGCCGCAATATCGTCGATATAGTCGTCATCCTCCACGGCGCTGTTGAGTGCGCGGATAAGGTTGTTGTATGATTTTATGTCCATTGTTCCTGCGTTCAGCTCGCGTCGCGCCTCCTTGCGCATATTCTGCTTACTTGCCATATTCTTCGCTATATATGCCTCACGCTCAAACCATAACGGAAGAATATTCGTGCGAAAAGCCTCGCTATTTTTCTCTATTATCGCCTTGCGATTTGACTCACGGCGTAGTTCGGCAGCATGTAGCATCTCACGTGCGAACTGCTCGATATCGCACTTGTCGTTTATAGGCTCCGAGGTCTCTATCGTAATCGTATCGCTATACGGGAAGCCAAGTTTAATTGTTATCTGCTGCTTTATCTGGTATGAGCAGCTAATCTTCATCTTACCCGATTTAACCTCTACGCTATCCCAGCCATTTGCGCCGTTGCTTCTCTCTACTTCGATTCTTTTTCCAAGTACCATAACTACAATGTTTTTAAGTTTCTGGTACAAAAATATGATGAGGTTGTGCCAAAACTCAGCACAACCTCATTTAGAGAATACTTTTCAGGCAATTTTAGAAGACCTCATCAGGGGTAAACGAACCGTATGTTGAGCGTCGAGGAAATGTGTCTCTAAATCTTTGTAGAGCAAACTCTGCGCTGTCGTCGGTGGCGGTATCTTCTTTTTTTAGTTCACCACTCTCTAAGTCCAACAAGTTAAGATGGCTATCTATAAAGCTCTTGATATCGAACTCCTCGGGATACTCAAAGCCCTCATCGAGAGGATCGATCTTGCGAATGTTAGTGAAGCTAAGCACTCGAATTTTGTTCTCCTCCACTATGCGACCAACTACAAACCACTCTTTGGAGAATTGCTTTATAAAGTATGGTTCAAGGGTAAACTCCCTTCGCATATCGCGCTCATCGCCCACACGCCAGTAGCTAACATGTACTCTGTGAGAGTCGTCCATGGCGGAAATAAGGGGGTTGATATGCTTGTATTCCAACGACTTGTCGAGTAACACACGCTCGCTGAGGCGTGGATTCGCAACAAGGGCATTACTTATTCTTAGGCGCTGAATAAGCAATTCTTGGGCGTTAGATAGTTCCTTGCCATCTACGCCCTCAAGAACATAGCGAAAGCCTCCCTGGCGTTGGCACACAATGCGGATGTCGAACATCTCCTCGATGGCGTTGATATGGTTGTGAAAGGTCTTCTTTGAGAGAGGCTCACCCCGTCTGTCGTTAATTTGTGCGTGCTCCCACTTGTAACTAATATCATCGAAAGTGATACCGCCACTATGACCAATCAGGTCGAGTAACCATACATATCGTCTAAATATATTCGCTGCCATAATTCTCCTATTTAATTAGAGCAAAGATAGGAAACTTGTGCTAAAATATAGCATATCCTCGATTTATTTTGTTTGGTTAAGACTAAAATCCAATTTTGCGTCGGGTGCTCTCTTTATGGAGTAGCTCCTCGTTGCAGAGGGTACTGATGGTCTCCAAGGATAACACCTCGCTCTCTCCAAGTATCTGCTCTACAGTGCATTTGCGAGCGATATTCTCGATTTGTCCACCGCTAAAGTTGTATGTGTTAGCAAGATTTAGAGCATCAAGTTCATTAAGCATTGGAAGCATAGACTGCCATATTGAGCATCGTGTCTCAAGCTCGGGTGCGCAGAACTCTACCTTATATAGAAAGCGTCGCTCAAAGGCGCGATCCATATTTTGAGTAAGGTTTGTGGTGGCGATAAGGATGCCCTCTAACCCCTCCATCTCCTGAAGGATGATATTCTGCATAGCATTCTCCATCTTGTCCACTGCGTGCGATACATTCTCCGTGCGCTTGCCTATTATGGCATCTGCCTCGTTGAAGAGGAGTATTGGTGCGATATCCGACTCGTTGACCAATGCTTTGTAGTGGTCGAATAGGCGCTTCACGCTCTTTTCGCTCTCGCCTACATACATATTTCGTAGCTCTGAGACATCGACGACGATAAGGTCACGTCCCGTGTTGCGTGCTATTTGTAGTACAGTCTCGGTTTTGCCTGTGCCTGGAGCTCCATAAAAGAGGGCGGTAAAGCCCCTACGAAGACCCTTCGCCTCGAGCCTATCGCATACCGTCTTAAAGCGCTCTGGTTGTAAGAGGTTCTCCAACTGGGATATCTGTCGTTGCTCGTTAGCGTTGTAGTACAACGTCTTGGCGCAGATATCGCTATGGGCAATTACATCCTGCCGAGATTGCCTTTTGCCCACTGATAGCTTTAGCTCCGCAAGGAGATCCTCGATAGCTGTGCGTCCAAGCTCGTATGCATCGGCACTCTTGAGGTCGTTGCCATAGTGCTGTAGTAGACCATACGTGAGCAGTGGATGGTCGTTGTTGTTGAGCTTTGTCATTATATCGCGCGCGATATATTGGAACTCATATAGCGGTGTTATATCGTCAATCATAATTGTGGTATCCGACAAGTTCACATACATATTGCACCCTTGCAATAGGAGTAGTTGAGACTCTCTATCAAGGGGATAACTTGCAAACTTTGACACAAACATAAGATGCTCGTTGCTACTAAGTAACTCTTCGATATTTTCTTCAAACTCATCATGGGTACATATCCCTCGATCCAGCTCGTTGAAGTATAGTTTTAGTACCTCAAAGAGTTCGTTGATACTTAAATTGGTGATTTTAAGTCCCTCGAACGCTCCATCCTCCATAACCGCCTTCAGCGCCTGAGATGTGACGATATATGCCTCGTTGTTTTGGTTGCGTGATGCACGCTTGATATATCCTAATTTTCTGAGGCGCGCGATATCTGAGGCGCGGCGTAACATCTCAATCTGTGTACAGCCAACAAAATCAACAACCTCGCTGATCTCAATTCTGTGGTTGTTGCTGAAATTGACAAATATCGAGAAGAGGGCGGCTTGCTCCGCGGTGAGCGATAGCTGTTTGGAGAGATACTTCAACGGGCGCTTGGCTGCACAGAAGAACTCGGAACATAATACCGAGCCCTTGGCGAGCATCACCACCTGCTCGATAGCATCTATATTGGTAAGCCTCTTTCGGTTATCTATTTTGCACGCTGTCCACATCTGCTCCTGATTGTTGTTTATTACCTTACCCATATAGCCTACTTATTAGATTGGTTTAACATTGTTTCACGGTGCAAATCTACTCGCTATATGTGCTAAAATGTGGCACATGTTGTCGGATATTAAGATTATTCTTTTCGTAGAGGAAAATAATTGAAGTATTTTGGTCGATGTAGCAATATTTTGCCTATATTTACGAAGCCGAAGATATCCTTTGTTAATGGATGCGCAACTCAAAAAGCTATCGTAGATATGAAAAAATTGACATCGCTGTTACTATTATTAATCGCCACATTCTCTATCTGCAGAGGTGGTGAGCCTGTTTCGGGTAGATATGAAATACCTGTTGCCAACTACAATATCTCGGAGATCTATCTTGAGCGTATGGGTTATACCACCTCATTCAATCCTGAGACCAATATCCCTAACTGGGTAGCGTGGGTCTTGGATGCGGATAAGTTGGTGGAGCGCGAGAGTAGGAGTGATAAATTTACTCCTGACCCAGACTTAAATCCAAAGAGAGCTGTGAATACTAAGGACTATACGGGTAGTGGTTGGGATCGTGGTCACATGTGTCCTGCGGGCGATAACAGATGGCATTGGAGAGCTATGGACGAGAGCTTCTATATGACCAACATCTGCCCTCAGCACTCCAACTTGAATAGAGGCGATTGGAAGGAGTTGGAGGAGGCGTGCCGTCGTTGGGCTGCGATAGAGCCTTTATATATCGTATGTGGTCCTATCCTATACAAGACTCCTAAGTATGGCTATATCGGTAACGAGCATCAAGTAAGAGTGCCTGATGCATTCTTTAAGGTGATACTTACGGGATTGAAGAGTGGCAAGCCTCGTGCTGTGGGATTTATATATAAGAATGAGGCGGGCAACTTCAAAAGAGATAAATATGTAAACTCTATTGATGAGGTCGAACGTATCACCTTGTTAGATTTCTTCTCGGCATTGCCTGATGATATCGAGACTGCAATTGAGGCTAAGTATGACCTAAGCCAGTGGCAATAGAAGCTGTCTAACAAGGCTCTTATTATACAACGTCTTAAACAAAGGAGGCTGTCCACAAAACCCTGTTGGACAGCCTCTTAGTTTGTCTTGTCTGTTCGGTTTAGAATGCCTTGCCGATGCCGAGGAAGTCCTCTGCCTTCAAGGCTGCACCACCGATAAGACCGCCGTCAACGTTCTCCTTCGAGAAGATTTCGCCAGCGTTTGATGGCTTGCAAGAGCCACCATAGAGGATAGCGCACTCCTCAGCTGCTGCACCGAACTTTGAGCGCAACACCTCGCGGATATATGCGTGAATCTCCTCTGCCTGCTCTGCAGTAGCAGTCTTGCCAGTGCCGATAGCCCAAACTGGCTCGTAAGCGATAACAAGCTTTGCGAACTGCTCCTCAGTAAGGTTGAATACAACCTCCTCGAGCTGCTGCTTGCAAACCTCGAAGTGGCGGTTAGCCTCGCGCTCCTCAAGGTTCTCACCAACGCAGTAGATAGGAATAAGGTTGTTCTCGTATGCACGAGCCATCTTCTTATTCAAGGTCTCAGAGGTCTCGCCATAGTACTGACGGCGCTCTGAGTGACCCAAGATAACGTACTCACAACCGAGTGCTGCGATCATCTCTGCCGATACCTCGCCAGTATATGCACCCTTAGTCTCTGTAGCGCAGTCCTGAGCGCCAACAGCGATATTTGTACCCTTGAGAGTCTCCACAACACTCTGGAGGTGTGTGAATGGAGGGCATACGATGAAGTTTACGCAGTCGCAAACCTCGCCCTTACCAGCAGCAACACCCTTTGCAAGTGCCACACCCTCCGCAGGGAGTGTGTTCATCTTCCAGTTACCTGCAACAATCTTCTTTCTCATACTCTATTATTGTTTTAATTATTTTTGTTAATGTGGTTTATTGCATAGCCCTTAATAATGTAATCCTTGAGTATCTTGTTCGCCTAAATACGGAACTGAGTACTTCTTTGAGACTTAACCCTATATCCTACCGATATAATCATATCTAGATTATATGTAAGTATGGTTCGTTCTATGCGACGTTTTCCTTCAAATCGAACCTGTGCATTTTTTGCACAAGTTGCCTCCTCGTCCAATTCTCCACTATTATATATATTACGGATATGGCGTCCGATAGAGGTGCGGTCAGTATCGTATAGTATGGCCAGCTGTGCCTGAGATAGCCACACAGTATCCCCCTCAAGTCGGACATCTATAGCTGTCTCGCCATCGGGGGTTTCGTAGATTACTATGTTGCTATCGTTTTTCTGCATTTGGGTCTTAGGTTACTCAGCCTTCTGTGCCTCAATCCAAGCCTTTACATCAGCTGTAGGCAAGCCGAGCTTATTCTTCTTATTAAAACCGCAGAGGTCATTAAAGAGCTTCATACCACCAGTCTGGGCAGTATTCTTGAATGCCTCGAGGGTGATGTAGCCCATCTTCTGGATTACAGCAACCCACTCCTGAGGGATGCCAGCCTCGGTATATACCTCCTCTGAGTCTGCTACAACCTTCTTCTCAGGGCGCATTGTTGGGAAGAACAACACATCCTGGATAGAGGTCTCGCCAGTCATAAACATTGTAAGACGGTCGATACCGATACCCATACCTGAGCAAGATGGCATACCATACTCCAAAGCACGTACGAAGTCCATATCGATAGTCATAGCCTCGTCGTCGCCCTTCTCCGAGAGTCGCATCTGCTCCTGGAAGCGCTCAAGCTGGTCGATAGGGTCGTTAAGCTCAGAGTATGCGTTGCAAAGCTCCTTACCGTTTACGAACAACTCGAAACGCTCTGTGAGCTCGTCGTTGTCGCGGTGGCGCTTACATAGTGGCGACATCTCGATAGGGTAGTCGGTGACGAATGTAGGCTGTACGAGGTGCTCCTCGCAGTACTGACCAAAGATAGCATCGATAAGCTTGCCCTTACCCATTGTGTCGTCGATCTCCACGTTTAGGCGCTGGCAAGCCTCGCGAAGCTGCTCCTCGCTCTGACCTGTGATATCGTAGCCAGTCTTCTCCTTGATAGCGTCGGTCATAGTAACACGGCGGAATGGAGCCTTGAACGAGATAGTCTTGCCGTCAAGAACAACATCTGTAGTGCCGTTAACAGCCATAGCTACGCGCTCGAGCATCTGCTCCGTAAACTCCTGCATCCAGATATAGTCCTTGTATGCAACATAGATCTCCATACAAGTAAACTCTGGGTTGTGAGTACGGTCCATACCCTCGTTGCGGAAGTTCTTACCGAACTCGTA
>JAZQYM010000019.1:0-28665 GCA_045633525.1 Alistipes sp.
TTTTTGGCTACTATGAATCAGTAAACTCTTGTGATAGTGGGCAATATCTTTGCTCCGTACCTAAACTAAGATTCCCTCGGGCTGTGCAAAATGTACTATCCCGAGGGAATTTTATTGCGGTAGAATAACCACTTACACCTAATGTAGATCGGACGCCAACGGCGGGCGACTTTGTTTTTGTAAGGGCGGTGTGTGCTTGCACACATAGCAACCTTACAAAACCAAAGCAGATGACATCTCTGTCATCTGCTCTACATTAATTTCAGGGTGGAAGATGGGATTCGAACCCACGACCTTAGGAACCACAATCCTCTACTCTAACCGACTGAGCTACATCCACCGTGTGATTTGTTTTTCAAATCGGGTGCAAATATACACACTTTTTTCTATTATCCAAAATTTTTGCAAAACATTTTCTGTAAATCGTTGCTATTTCCTAAAAATATTTTTGCAAAGTTGCTCCGAATCCTTAATATATCTCCTCGAGAAGCGCTGCAAGACGGATGCCTGCCTTTAGGAGTTGCTCCTCGATAATAGGTGTGTAGTAGGTCACATAGTCGTATGATAGGTTTTCGCCAGTGGTGGAGCGTGTGTAGACATCTGCGGCGAGTGTTACGCACTCCTCGATCCAGTCTACTGGTCTGCCCTGCGCTATTGCCTTCTTCTCCTTTTTGCTTACGCGGTCTATCTGCTCCTGCCACTCGCTATGGCTCCAGCGGTGTGCCGACTCGATGATATCGCTATCCCATACCGTGTGTAGCTTCTTCTGTGCGTTGAAGTATTTTACTTTTGTGCCGTTGCCGCCCCTATCGCCTTTGTGTCCTGCGTGCATAGGGCAGTGCATATCACCTACGAGGTGGATAAGCATCATTAGCTGTGCGCGCTCCTGGTTTGGGGTTAGCTCACCGCTCTTGAGGTTTGCCACAATACCGTCTATTGCCGTTACAACATCGCCCTTAGGTTCTTTTGTGGAGTTGTAGTAGCTCTGCTCCTCTGGGTCTACATTCACATAGTGCCACGTCTTGGTGTAGGCATACTCCTCGGTGTGGCTGGCGTTATCCATCCAGTTTGCTACATATACCATCGAGTGACCATCAAGTACCTTCTCAACCGCACGACGTGTCTTTTTCGATACATTTTTCTCTGCCACGCACGCCACAATATCGTGACCCTTAGCACCCCAAGCAAATGCCATTGCAGGAATGCACAATGCCATAGCTATAACTAAAATTTTGCGCATATTATCCTATGTTATTATATTCCTTCACCACAAAGATAGAAAATTTGTTGTGATTATACTAATATTGTAGAACATAACTTTAATCTATGCACGACACCCGCAAGATTTATTGTCTTGCGGGTGCGGTGTTTTATTCCACCTCTTTATTTAAAACCTCTTGTTCTTGTCGCTCCTTTTCGCGGAGTTGCTTGCTTAGACGAGCGGGGGAGATGCCATAGCGCTTGCGGAAGGCAGCAATAAAGTGTGAGGAGTTGTTGAAGCCGCAGAGCTTTGTGAGTTCAACAATAGCGATATCGCGCTCGAGGATAATCTTGTAGGCAATCTCCAATTTGTGTAGGGTAAACCAGCGGTGTGGTGACATACTATAGCGGGCACGGAAGCGGCGTTTGAAGGTGGAGACCGACTGGCAACACATCTCGGCTAACTCCTCGACTCCAACAGCGCATCGTAGCCCATGCTCAATAGCTCGTGCAAAACGTTCATCTTCGCGCTCGCCACCACTCCCATAATTGTCGCATATCTCTATATCTATATGTAGTGTCATTAGTTCATTTGCCATAGTATAATGTTTTGTGATTACACTACAAATATATGCAAAGTATGTTATATAGCAATATAAATGTTTAAAAAATATCAATAATGACCCATTTAGGATATCTATGAGCGAAAAGGTATAGTAGTATTACAATTAAAGTGGTGGTTTTTATTGTATTATAGGTTGTTACGACATCAAAAGACATTGCTGCTAATTGGCGCGAGTGGATGGAAAATAACGATAAATAAGCGTCTGTTTCTACGTTAAAACAAGAATAAATATAAGTGAGGCTAATTCGTAGGCTTGACAGTACAAAGAAAGCCAAAAGCGCCCCAATTGGGAGACTTTTGGCTTGTGTAATTTGTCGGTTTAAATATCCGATAATAGACTGCGGTTTACTTCTTCAAAAAGCAGGTCTTAAGTACGATGCTGCTACCGTCGATTTTGCAATCTACCTCCTCTGGATTCTCGGTAAGACGAATGCTCTTCACCTTAGTGCCTCGCTTGATAACCATAGAGGAGCCCTTAACCTTCAAGTCCTTGATAACGGTCACTGAATCACCATCCAACAACTCAGCGCCGTTGCTATCTCGTGGTGTATCGTCGCTTGTTGCAGCTGCGCCATTCTCGCCATCAAACTCGTATGCGCAATCAGGGCATACATAGAGCGATCCATCGAAATATACATACTCGCCACCGCACTTAGGACACTTTGTAATCTCACTCATATACGTTTGTTTTTTAGTTAAAATAATATTCCTCTCTCGTCCCAATTATTCGTCTGCAAAGATAGACAAAAATTGTGGATAAATGGCAAACGATACTACCTGGGTGGTATTAAATTCTATGCAGTTCTGCAATACGCGATGCTTCAATCCCAAAAAGTTTAGAATTAAATGTGCAGAATATTGAATAAGAATGCGCAATATATACAAATTATTGCTCCAAACTTGATATTTTTAGAAATTTTTACTATATCTTTGCGTAAGTATGGGCGTGCATAAATGGAAACTATGCCCAATTCTTAGAAAATTTGTAAAACAAAATATAAAAATCATTGGTATGGATGGCATTACTTTAATTGCTAATTCAGGTATTCAGATGTTCACCTTTAGGTTGAAACTGAATCCTCAAAACAAGTTTAAGATGTGGTTCCGTGAGTGGTATGATACCAGTAATGGTCAGTGGCGTTTAGAGCTCGCTCACGAAGTTGCTACCGAGGACAATGTACTTTTCTACGATAAGCACGAATTGTTCGATGGCGGATATTTGAACGATCCAACCATTGAGCTCGATCCAGTGGAGATGCGCAATGATGGCATCAATCCACTAAGAATCGATGACGAAATGTGTGAAAATGTAAGAGGTGAACTATATAAACTTACATTCTCGGATAAGAACAACGTATTCAAGTGTTTTGAAAATAAGTGGTTGCCATTGCCATATTTCTTCAAGAGAACCGAGAAGAGATTTAAGTTCAGCCCGATGAACTGGTCGCGCGTGAAATTCGTGCCCGTAAAGACCGATAACAATGATGTTGAGTATGATGTAGTGCTTGCGTTCGATACAAGAGCAGGATATACATCGGATGAATATAATGAGTTCCCAGTATTCCCAGATCAGTATTGTTCGGAGATGAATTTCGCGTTGTGCGACAATGAGTTCTTCTTGATGGACTACTGCTCTTCGAATGAGAAGTGGAGCTACATCGACGAGTATGTGTTCAAGTTGGTGCATCCTACAATCAACAACGTGTCTCAGATCAAGGGTACTAATGTACATAAGATGTCGTACATTGCTTCGTATATCTTCTTTATCAACTACCTTGCGCAGAATAAACTCCTTCCAACAGTAAAGCTATACAAGGATCAAGATGTGGCGGAGCGTAGCGTTGATATGGTTATCGATATCGGTAACTCTAAGACTACAGCACTCCTAATCGAGGATAATTCAAGCTTTAATCAGGTTAAGCCTTTGAGTTTGGTAGACTATACTGACCTATTGTGTGAGAAGGGTGGCGAGACTCGTATCCGCGCATACAAAGAGCCATTTGATATGCGATTGGCATTTAGAAAGGTGGACTTTGGTTCGTTCGGTATTAACGACAGTAAGCAGTTTGTTTACCCAAGCTTTATACGACTCGGACAGGAGGCAAGCTCTCTAATTCATCGCGCTTGTAGCATAACTTGCGAGGAGGAGACACTATCTACATATTCAAGTCCTAAGAGATATTTGTGGGATGCCAAGCCAAGCAAGAAGGAGTGGGAGTTCCTTGTTTTGCCTGGTGAAACAACGGATCACATATTGAACATCAAGGGCATCAGCTCTAATCTAATGAGCGATGGTCGTATCGATGTAACTGGTAGTGATGGCGGTCGTTCGTCACACTATTCGAGAAGAAGTCTTATGACCTTTGCATTCTTGGAGATGTTGGCTCAGGCAAACACTCAAATCAATAGTGAGCCATATCGTACTGATGTGGGTTGGAAGACAATGCCACGCAAAATTAAGCGTATCATCGTGACTTGCCCTACAGCGATGTCTAAAATCGAGAGAGAGGCCCTTATTCGTTGCGCAAAGGACGCTGTAACACTATATGGTAAGTTTATATATGGCGATAGCGCTCCAGTTATCGATATTATCCCAGCGGTGCGTTCGATGAAGGATAGCGACGGTTCGTGGTATTACGATGAGGCTACGTGTGCTCAGCTTGTATACATATATGGTGAGGTTGGTCATAAATATAAGGGTGTATGCAGCGAGTTCTTCAACCTCTATGGCAAGGCTGTGGATGGTAAGTCTCAGCCTACGTTGACAGTGGGATCGTTGGATATCGGTGCAGGTACATCTGATTTGATGATTAGCGAGTATTCATATACTAAGGGCGATATAACAACCATAACTCCAGATCCGAAGTTCTACGATAGCTCCTATTTCGCTGGTGATGATATGCTTAAGGCGTTGGTTAAGAATGTTATGTTGCTCGATGAGAAACATAGTGCATTCCGTAAGGCGCTATCTAATCTCGACGCTATCGAATATAGACAGAAGATTAAAAACTTCTTCGGTCCTGACTATAATGGTCAGACAATAGCCGATAGAATTGCTCGTCGTGACTTCAATATCCAGTACTCTGTTCCATTGATGTCTTATTTCTTGCAATTGGCATCGAATAATAGTTGTAACTGTGTTGTAAAATATGAGGATGTCTTCACCGTAAATCAGCCAAACCCTCGCGTGGTAGCTGATTTTAAGAAGAGAATGGGAATCGATATCACAACCTTGTCGTGGGAGTATAATAAAGATTTCGTTGATGATATTATCTCAAAGGAGTTTGAGCCACTTTTGAAGAAGATTGCAGCGATGTTCTACGCCTACTCTTGTGATGTGATACTTCTATCTGGTAGACCTGCGTCGTTGCCAGCTATTAGAAATATCTTCTTGAAGTACTATCCAGTATCTCCAAATAGACTTATTACACTCAATAACTACTATGTGGGCGATTGGTATCCATTCTGCCAGAACACTGGCTATATCACCAACCCTAAGACCATCGTTGCAATGGGTGGTGTGATTGGTCACTACGCGTCGGAGTACTCTAACCTTGATAAATTCTCGATTAACTTGGATAAGTTGAAGAATAATTTGAAGTCAACTGTAAACTACATCGAGGCATCAAGAGATGGTCAGCCAATCGAGTATCTAATTACTCCAAACAAGATGCAGGGCGTATTAACCGTAAGTCGTATTCCTGATACATTGAATGTGCGTCAGTTCGGTTTGGCAACATACCCATCCAGAGCGTTGTATTCGATCGATTTCAACTATATGAAATTGGTCAACAAGATTCGCAATAATGCGATGGATAATGGCGAGAATCCATCAGATGCAGCTATCCAGTCATGGGCTGATAATGAGATTGATGGCTTCAAGAAGAGAATGCCATTCAAGATCACTATCGATCGAGATCCAGAAGATAAGGAGAGACTATCTATCAGCGCAATAGAGGATCGCAATGGTGTTGAGTTATCTGACAGCAGCATTGAGATTAATATTCAGAGCTTGGGCGCTGATGAGCAGTATTGGTTGGATTCAGGAGCATTTGATTTTTAATTGTAGAACATTTTGAATTGCATGAATATGACTAACGATATTACAACAAACTTAGATATTATCAAGCAGTCAATTGCTTGGGCCGATAAATATGGTAAGGATTCTTTCCCAAGAGAGGTATTCAAAGATTACCGTAGAGAGTTAAAGCGTATTAAAGATGCTCTCTCTGAGAATTGCTCTGCAGCAGCGTATGGTGAGAGCCAGGTTGGTAAATCTTATCTTATGAGTAGCTTGTTGTCTACTCCAGATGCACCATTTGTTATTGAGAACAATGGCGTGAGATATAGCTTCATAGATGAGATTAATCCAAGTGGAGGTAATAATACAAAGCAGGAGTCTACGGGTGTTATCACACGATTTACTATCAGACAGAGTAACCCAAAAATGGCAAACTATATCAAGATTACCAACCTTTCAGTTGTTGATATTATCTTGCTTCTTGCTGATTCTTATTACAATGATGTAAAGATTGATAATGAGAGTATTTTGGGCTACACTGAGATTGATAATATGTTGTCTCAGATGTCGTATTTATGGGATGCGAAGTCTCATATAAACCACTATATTACTGAGGATGATATTCGTGATATCTGTGATTATCTTAATGATATTATCGGAAGTAATGCGACAAATATCTGCAAGTCTAATTTCCGAAAAATTATCTCATCTGCTATTGAGTATGTTAACTGTGAGGATTGGACTAAGATTTTCGGTCTAATTTGGAACAATAACCCAGAATTTAATAGACTTTTTAGTGTGCTAATCAATGAGTATAAGAAACTCAACTTCAATACAGAGGTATATGTGCCATTTGATGCTGTTTTGCGAGACAAGGGAACATTGTTGAAGATTGATTGGTTGGACTCGGTGTGTGGTATTCATAAGGAGTCGAATGATGATGTGCTATACACAGATGTCTACGATAAGGATAATAATCTTATAACCAGTGATTTCAGTAAGGCATATCTATCTGCGTTGATTGGGGAGTTAACATTCGTTCTTCCAGAAAATATCGCTACAGATCGTAAGTTCTTGAAAAAGATCGATTTGTTAGATTTCCCTGGCGCAAGATCTCGTGAAAAGATTAAGGAGGAGAAAATTGGCGAAGTGTTGCCTACTATCTTGCGTAGAGGTAAAGTAGCTTATTTGTTTAATAAGTACTCTCGTTCCTTAAAAATTAGTTCAGTGCTCTTCTGTCACCATAACGATCAGAAGACGGAGCCATCTATCGGTTCATCAATACATAATTGGATTGAAGATAATATTGGCAAGACGACTGCTGATAGAGCTAATGCTTTAGCAAGAACAAATGGAATTGCCCCTCTCTTTGTGATATGTACAAAGTTCAATATCGATCTTGAACGAACAAAGAATGATACCAAAGATACTGTGTCCAAGTTGGATAACCACTGGGCAAGATTTAATACTACTATTCCTAAAATTATCGAGCCTGAGAAGTGGTTTGATGAGTGGGTAACATTAGGTGGAGCTTATTCGTCGCCATATTTCCAGAATGTATATTTGTTGCGAGATTTTTATTGGTCTGCAAAGAATAATGTCTTTGATGGATATAGTGAGCATAAGGGTACTTTGGAGAGTGGCGTACATGTCTTTGATGACTATCCAGACTATTTCGAAGATTTGAGGGATAGCTTCCTGACAAATCCATTTGTCAAGAAACACTTTGCTAAGCCACAGCAATCATGGGATGATGTAGCAACAATAAATAATGATGGCTCAAAGGCGATTATTAGAAACCTTGATGCAATTGCAGAGGTTCTTGATGATGCTCGTCGAGATGGCTATATGCAGAAATTGAAACAAGTTCGTGATGAGATAGTTAATCGCTTGAAGGTATATTACGAATCTGATGATAAGGAGCAGAATAATGTAAAAATCCGCCAGATTACAGGTGATATTAAGCTTAGAACCGAGTTTGCATTTGGAGAGAAGCCAGAAAGATTTGGTAATATTATCGATAACCTTATGGTCTCTTCTGCTGATTTGAGAACTATAGCATACGATATTATTGTTCGTCATATTGATGAGCCTCAGAGCGTTTCATCAATTAAGATGATTCGTGCATTCTGTGAGATTGATATAAACGATGATCGCGCTATCAATATCGAAAAGTTGCGCAAGCGATACAACAAAGATGAGGAGGGTCTAAAGACCTTCTTTGCGGAGAATGGTGTAACGTTGGATGATATTGTATCGGACGAGAGTGAGTTATTGGCTACTGTGCCAGATGTTATTGCAAAGCATATCATCGAGTACTGGAATAACCATATTAACGACCAGGTCAAGGATATGGGAGATGTACTTCCTCATGCCGACGAGGTTGCATTTATGATCCTTACGCTATTAAATAAATTAGGCGTTAAGAGGGAGATTGCTGATAGAATCAATAAGTATCACACAGTATTCGATTCGAACAGTTTGCCTAATGCAATTGCTGATTATGCTTCGCTAACGCTTAATAATTTCGTAAGCACTGTTGGTCGAGAGTATATGTCTGATAAAGATATGGAGAAGATTGCACAGAAGGCTCAAGCTTGTCACTTGGAGATTGACCTATCGCCTGCAGCTTCAAGCTCTAACATTAAGCCACAACCATTGTTGGATGTGCTATCTGCGTTAGATCAGACAAGGGATGAGATGAATAGCTCTCGTATCGATTTGACAACACTCAAGAAACTTCCATTCTGGGATAGCTATCAGCGTTGGGAGAACTTCATAACTATTGGATTGTTGTACGCAAGCGATATTTCTCATGTCGATCCAGTTGCAAATGCTGCAATAAAGGAGATGATTGATATTAGTAGTAATCTATATATATAATAGGTATATGGCTGAGCATACTTTATATGGTAAAAGAAAACTCTGTTATACAGAAGTAACCGACTTTACCGATTTCCAGGGAATCGGTCGAGATCCACTATACAAAAGATTTGATAGCGTCTATGCTGTAATTGAAAAGAATATTGACCCACAATATAGAGACTTTCTTGCTCATCCAATATACTCGGATGAGGATCAGATATTATGGTATGTGCGCGAATGGGTGGGTGCACCTTGTCAATATAAAGATTTGTCTGGATCAGAAAAGGCAAAGTACACCGCAATCAAGGAGAAGACGATTGATGCTTATAATAAAGTCCGTACTAATCTGTCGGGAGAGGATAAGCAGATTCTCACGGGTGCACTAAAGTACATAGACGATGATTTCTTGTTCTGCTACGATGATAAGGTTGTAGCAGTAGCATGGGGTATGTCTCCAGATTCTAACAAGCATTTAGTGAAGGGGGCTATTATGCATGACCTTAAGATTAATAACAGTCACAAGGTGCGCTTTGTTGTTGGCGATCACGGTCAGCTCGATGATAAGCTTGCTGCAGCTGTTAGTCGTGCGGACGGAGCGGTGTTATCTCAGAGGGATATTCCATCGGTAACACCTAAGCGTGGTTATGCTTTTAGGTGTTGGGAGCCTAATCCTATAGGAATTAAGGTTAATGGACCGCTAACATTTACTGCACTCTATGATGAGGTCCCTGTTGAGGATGAGGTTGAAACAGTAAATGTTGCGTTTGTTGCAGGCGATGGTGGCTTCCTCAGTGGCACCACAATGTTTACTATAGAGAAGGGTAGTTGTATTGCTGAGTCTAAGATGCCAATGCCGATGCCAAGTGCTGGATTCTCATTCTCGGGGTGGGATATGCCAACTAACACTCCAATCAATGCAGATACGACTATTTGCGCTCTCTTTAATCGTGATGATGTTAAATGCATATTTAATGCAGGTAAGCATGGCGTTGTAGATGGTATCGATACTATCTATATGCCGTACGGTACAACCTTGAACGAAAATAACGTACCTGTAGTCAATGCAGAGACGGGTTACACCTTTGTCGGTTGGGATAAATCACCTGTTGGCTATATGCTATCTGAGGATACAACATTTGTAGCTAAATACAATAAGATACCTTGGTATAAGCGTCTTTGGGTATGGCTAACTGGTAGCGGATGCCTTAAGTGGTTGTTGTGGATACTATTGATCTTGTTGTTGGTATGGCTATTGTCATATTGCTTGGGAGGATGCGATTCATTCGGATGCTCTTCTGGTCGTAGTAGCGATGTAGAACGTAACATCGTTGAGCCTATCAAAAAGATTGAGACTCCAGGTGGCGATGTCATAGATAATAATGGTTCTATCAAGCCAATCGTTGGTGATGATGATACTCTGCCATCCGAGGATATTGTAGCACCTATCGTTGGAGATATTGGAGAGGAGCCTCCTATTATTTCAAATCCAGACGTTCCAGGCGCTCCTGATATTATCGCAAACCGATTGAATATCTATTTCGAGGATTCAGATGTTGATCTCAACCAGTTTGTGGCTGATTTGTCAGATCTATATGGTGATGATGAATGCATCGTGATAGGTGTTGATCATAATATCCCAATGCTTCAAATTCTCATAGATGAAAGGTTGCGAGATGAGATTAGAGAGGGATTGAATGCTGAAATGCCAGAATATGACTTCTTCGTGTTTGATGAGGCGATATTGAACATGCAGAAAGGGGCCACTGATCCACAAGGTGAGTTGGGTTGGCACTTGGATGCTATTGATCTCGTCGAAGGCTGGGAAATTACTAAGGGTAGCTCCGATGTTATTGTCGCTGTGGTTGATGATGGTATCGATGCGACACACGAGATGTTCAAAGGTCGAATTGTTAAGCCTTACAATATCTTTACTAAAAATAATAGATTGAGTACGGGTGACGGTCACGGAACACACGTTGCAGGTTTGGCTGTTGGATCCGACAAGAATTTCAATAACGGTGTTTCGGGTGTCGCTCCAAAGTGTCGCTTGATGCCTGTGCAGGTGTTTGATAATGGTAGGTGTGCATTCTCTTCTTTGGTAGGAGGTATAATGTATGCTATCAATAATGGTGCACAGGTAATCAATGTTTCAATAGGTCCTCGTTTTGATGACCTTGCTGCGTGGCCATTGCCAGATCAAGAAAACTTCGCAAGAACGACATTTAAAAATGAGGAGCAGGTATGGAAGCGTATTATTAACATAGCAAATGAGCGCAATGCTATAATCGTTTTTGCAGCTGGTAATAGTAACGTTTTGGCTTGCATTCTGCCAAATATTCGCACCACTCATACGATAAATGTAGCTTCTGTGCATACCCGCATGGATAAGTCTGATTTTTCAAACTTCGGTCCAGGTTCCAATATATCAGCTCCTGGTACCAACATCTATAGTTCTGTGCCTACTAACGAATATGCTAGTATGCAAGGTACAAGTATGGCTGCTCCTATTGTAGCAGGAACAGTGGCTCTTATGAAGAGTATTGATCCAGATGTTACGGTTACAGATGCTTTGTATATCCTTCAGCAGACAGGTGTTGCTATTTCGGATTATGTGTCACCAATGATTCAGGTTGACGATGCTCTTATAGCGCTTAAGACTGGTGTGATTCCAGATGGCCCAAGTAGCCCTACGGATCGTCCTATCCCACCAATCAGTGGTAATGAGCCAGTAAATCCAGTAAATCCGGTTAATCCAGTAAATCCGGTTAATCCAGTAAATCCGGTTAATCCAGTAAATCCGGTTAATCCGGTTAATCCGGTTAATCCGGTTAATCCGGTTAATCCAGTTAATCCGGTTAATCCGGTTAATCCGGTCAATCCGGTCAATCCAGTTAATCCGGTTATAGATTCGCCAACTCCAAAGAACCCCGGAGATGGCAAGGATTACGATGCGATTAGAAGACTGATTAAGGAATTTGAACGTAAGATTGCCGAGCTTGAAAAACAATTACCAGAAAATCAATAAATTACAATATGGCTATTAACGAAACTTTAAAATTTTCTTGGGGACATATCATAGCATTTGTTGCGCTGATTTTTATCAGTTATGTCTCTTTTATGGGATTTACGTATCTCACCGATGGCGATTTCATTATCGCAGGCATTGGTGTTGCAATTGTGAATCTTATTTTGGTTCTATTTTTCATCGTCCCTCAAGTGTTAAAGGGTACAGATGTGAAATTTAGTCGCAAGATAATCTTTGAGCGTATTCTTTTCTTCGCTGCTCCAGTATTTTTTATTGTGGCGATGATTCCGTATTCACATTTCTGGACTGTTTTTGATAATAGATCAGAGGTGGAGCAGACCTTCTCGGAGTCTATTAAGACTACTAAGGGTATGTTTGATTCGTATGAGGTATATTCATATATTCGTCTTAAGGAGTACGAGAAACAGATGGTGGCAAATCAAGTTTCCGAGGAGCATATTAATAATGCGCTGGAGGCTCTTGAGTTGCAGTTGATTGGCGAGAACTATACGACTCTCAAGGAATCTGCAATTGAATGGATCGACAATGCTTCGGGTGCTACTGTTTGGAATGTCTTTATGATTGGTAATATCGATAAGATTGAGGATTCTCTTGACGGCTGGAATAAATCTCTGACCGATTTTTCATCTAAGGTAATGTTGGATGAGCCTGCGAATGTTGAGCCATTTACATCTAAAGACCTAAGTGTTGTTATAGCGAAGGATAGTATGAATAGCCTCCGTGCTATTTATACCGATATGGGAGCGCCTACACTGCTCGCTATTGGCGTAGCTATTTTGCTCTATCTGATGTTGCTATTCCCATATATTATTCAGGGTAGAAATACTAAGAGTACGTACCGACTTATCGGTTCTGAAAATAGTAAAAGTAACACTCGTTCCACTACGACAAGTTATTCCTCTGATGCTGAGTCTAAGGATGATATGGTGTTTAATATGGGTGAGACTAAGCCATCTAAACGAGACGATTACGGTTCATTTACTTTGTAAAATTAATAACAAATCAATAATATGAATGTAGATACAATTTTCGATAACATCGATGAATATAGCCACAACATCGATGATTTGGTTAAAGCGTTAAAACAAGTTGGCATTAACAACTTTGAGGAATTTAAGAATACAGCACGAGAGTTGGGCGTTCCGGTAAAGAAGTCTATTCAGGATCAGGTGGCTGCAAAGTTATCTATTTCTGATAGTGATGATTGGGCTGAGGCACAACGTCAAAATACAATTGAAGCTTATCAGAACTATTTGGATAACCATCCAGAGGGTGAATATCGCAGTGCTGCAAGAGATATGATTGATAAATTGCTCAATCCAGCTCCTGCACCTGCACCACAGCCAAGTTCTGCGCCTATATCACCATCGCCTCTCACAGTCGGTATTAAGGCTCTTGAAAGGCAGATAAAGGCGATTCGTACAGATGCCCGCATCTTCGACCCTGAGCAGGCTATTTACGATTTGATTGTTGATTTTATCAATACAGATAGAATTAGCAAATCTGATTTGATCGCTGCTATTAAGGAGGATAACAATTTTCTTAGCGGTACAGTTGCTAATAAATTGTGGAAAAATAGAATTATTGAAGATTTCTCTGAAACAGGCATAGATAACGACTTCATCGCTCACATGATGTCGAACATCACACTACAGAAGTTCGAAGTGCCAGAGCCGATGACAAAGATTACTAAATCTCCTTGTACCGAGGTATATTTCTGGGGTATCCCATCATCGGGAAAGAGTTGTGCGTTGGGTGCAATTTTGAGCTCGGCAAATAGCGGTAAAGTTGCAAGATGTATGCAGCGTGATAACGATTGCCAGGGATATGGTTATATGAACCGACTTGCGACCCTCTTCAAGTCAAACGGAGCGGTTGGTACATTGCCTGAGGGTACAGCGGTCTCTTCTACATACGAGATGGGATTTATCCTCGAGGATGAGGATGGCAAGGAGCATCCAATTACATGTATTGACTTGGCTGGTGAGCTTATTCGATGTATGTTTAAGTTGGATGCTGGTGGTTCTAATGCTTTGACTGATGAGGAGGAGACTGTGCTCAAAACTCTAACGAATGTTCTTGTCGATAATAGAACTGATAACCGCAAGATCCACTTCTTCGTGATTGAGTATGGTGCTGAGGATCGAGAGTATGAGGGACTACCTCAGAATATCTATCTTGAGGCTGCCGTGGCATATATTCAGCGAACAGGTATCTTTAAGAAGGATACAGATGGCTTGTATCTACTTATTACCAAGGTTGATAAGGCAAAGGCTGTCGGTGAAGAGTTGCAGGAGAAATTAAGAAGCTATATCTCAGATAATTATCAGGGTTTCTACAATGGTCTGAAGAAGATTTGTAGAGATAATGAGATTAACAAGGGTATTGTTGAGATCCAGCCATTTACATTGGGAACAGTTTGCTTCCAGAACTACTGTAAATTCAAGGATGACACTGCTGCGGCTGTTGTGAGAACGCTTCTCAAAAGATCATACGGATATAAGCCAGGTAAGCTTAAGAATATTTTTGATAGATTAAAGAAGTAAAGAGATATGGAGAATAATAAGTTAGGATTAAAGATAGTTCGAGTTAGTCAGGGATTAACGGATTTATTACCAATTAACGAAGATAAATCTTGGTCTAAGATCCTTTGGGACATCCGTGAGGATTTGAAGAATATACAGAACCTTTCAGCATCTTCGTCAGTATTGATGCTTACCAATATCGAGACTGGTCATCTATTGACTGTAGCATCTCCTATTGGTGGTCGTCCTGGTGATTTTATTTGTGCTTGGATCTATGTTCCTGCATCTATAAATATTGCTGGTAGAGAGCTTGTTGAGCTTATCAATGCAATCAAATATGAGTTGCGTGGCAATAAGTGTGATGAGGCGAAGCTAACAGAGCTATTCTCGAAGTCATACGAGATTGCTCCTGCTGCAAAGATTGTCTCTAAGTGTAGTGGTAATAAGCTCGCTTATCGATACTATGGTCAGGGCGTACGATATACATTGTCGGAGTTGCTCAACGATATGTGCCAGTCATACTATAAGGATTATAAGAGCATTTTCCTATTGGATAAAGTTGATGCCTTGGTATGTAGCTCATGTGACGACCTCTCAGCAAAGAATGTATATTCTATGATCGTGGTTACGTCACCAGGCACTGTTGATTCGTTCGTACCATATATCGCTGGACAGCCATTTACTGGTCAGAAGTATGCTATTGAGGGTGATACCATTGATATTGAGTGGAGAAAATCGGGCTATCGTTCTATCCATACTGTAACGTCTGTAGCAAAGGAGATGCAGTATTCGCGTCCTACGCCTAATCAGTATGTTCGAGTTATTCCATTTGGTAGCATCCAGGTTGTTGACGAGATTAGCCGTCCTATTCGTGAGTATCAGATTTATGTTGCGAATAGAGAGGTTAAGCCAGGCAATCCATTTGAAGTCAGCGAGTCTACTATCAACAATGTGCCTGTAGAAATCATCGTTGACGGCTATAAGCCATTTAGCCAGAATATTGATTTGACTCAGGCTGTGAGAGTTAAGATGGTTAAGGAGACATACTCGTATGAGTATATGTTGCCTCTTAAGCATGATGGTGACTACTGTCCAATTAAGATCTCTGGTAAGAAAAAGGAAACAGGCTCTCCAGTAAAGGGATATGTGCTCGAGACAAAGTTTAGCCCAAATCATCCTAATTATTTGCGATTTGAGCCTCTCAACCGCAGATTTTGGATTGTATGTGCCGTTGCCGCTTTAATCCTTTTGGGTGCTGGCTTCTGGATTGGCTATGCTGTGGCTGCTCCTGAAAAGACCGATGATGCCCAGAAGACGGAGAATGCGGAGAAAGCGGAGAAAGTAGTGGGTGATCGTGGCTCTGAGAAGGATCAAAATGAGGAAACAGAAGCAAGAAAAAGAAGAGAAAGAGAAGAGAAAGAGAAGCGTTTTTGGGAAAATGTGAAAGACGTATTTATGTTAGCAGATAATCATAATGTACTATATAGAATTCAAGCGAAAGACTATGATGCTACTGTTAATACATATGTAGTTCAAACTTTTGATGTAATGAATCGCGCCAGACTAGACTCAATGGAGCTAAAACAATCAGAACTTAAAAATAATGGTATTACGTTTAAACTATTAGATGATGCAATCGAAGCGCTGCAGCAAAATTCTACACCAGAGTTTAAAACAAGCAGAGTTAGATATGATGATAGTAGTGATCAGAATAATGCTTCATTAAGTAGACAAAATTATATAAATGCACTTAAAAAAACAAAAAACGAAAATTTACCAGAAAACAGGCAAGTAGCACCAGAAGTTGAGACAAATAACACTTTTGCTAACCCTAGTGAATTTAGACAATAACAATAGCAATGAAAAATATAGGTGTAAAAACAATAATTTTAGGATTGGTAATTACAGTCGCCGTTGCAGGCGTCTTAGTTTTCTATCCAACGATTGTAGCTCCGCCAGTAGATGTGCCGGTAAGCAATCTTCATAAATCGACTCTTGACGCTGATATTAGAGGTTTCTCAGAGTCGGAGACGTGGAATTACAATGACTCGCTCTATAATGTGGTTGTTGATAAAATCGCATTATACAAAAGTGAGAATTTTATAACAAAAGGTGAAGCTGATTCAAAAACTAATGCTTTAGTACAGAGTTATGTGCCAGTCTTTTATGAACTGTGTTATGATAAGTTTGAAGCCAGTGTATGGTATGAGTCGGATCATACAGCTATGCGTGACCGTATAACTGAACTAAGAAATCTAAAGATTGATAATGGTATGAGTAATGCCGTTAGTGGTTCATGCGAAACTTCGTTGGCCGGTATCGAAAAAATCATTACTGACTATAACAAAGCAAAAAGCCTTATTGCGTCCTCATATAGCTTCGAAAGTGTTAAGGATGCAGAAGAAGATATAAAAGAAGCAGATAAATATTTAGAGACGAAGCCACTAATTAATTGCACGGAATTAGGAGAGCAACTTGGTAATGTGAGAAAGAATTTAGCAAATGCTCATTATAACGCTGTCGATAAGCAGATAAACGAGTTGGCAAATTACCGTAAAATGACAGAGGATGATTATAAAAAATTGGAAAAAGATGTGGAAAAAATAATTGAAACATACGAAGAGACGTCAATCTATGGATCTAATAATAAGCCAAATGCTACCCCTTTGAGTAATAAAGCAATAATATATGCTGGTAAAGCGTTTGATTATTATAATCGAGAGCAAATAAAACTTGACACTACATACCCAAATCAGTGGATTTCTATGTATTCGCCAGACGATCATTACAATGCCTATATGTCAGATAGTAACTGGTATGTAAATGGAAAAGATGCTACAATATGCTTTTTAATCAGGGGTTATAGTGACTTTACGTTCTATATTCGTAGTAATGGCGAGTCATATTATGACTATGTTATAGTGCAAAAGAATAATGCCCCTACCACTTCAAACAACTATTCAAATACATACGGAAATGCTAATAGTGGTACTTCGTTGAGTAATTATAACAAGGTGACATTCAATTCATTGGAAAAGACAGAAACTTATAAGATATATGTGGTATATCATAAGAATAGCACTAATAGCGTAAATGATGATAGAGGCTATGTCTTAGTACCAAAACCAACTCCATATACAGACTAAAATGAAAATAAAAGAACTTGTATTAATAATGTTGTTGCTCGGAGGTATTTATACAACCGTGGATGCTCAGGAGCGACAGAGGTCATTGGGACTAAACATTAAATTCAATAAGAATTCTCAGACCGAAAATGTTGATAGTATAAAGAGAGTGGTAGACTCGCTTCACTATGAGTTGTTGTATCGAGATAGTATTTGTCGTGCAAACGCGATACTTATCGACTCATTAAGACGTGATGCCGAGGAGATATCTTTGCGATTAGGTCGAGAGGCAAAGCGTCAGAATGACTCTCTATCTCTTATTATCGCTGATCAAAAGAAAGAGATAGAAAGATTTGAAGCTAATGTCGGTTTTGTTGATACCTGTATGGTTAAGTTGGCAAATAAGTGGCTTGATAGAGGGTATAACAAAGAGGATATTGAAGAGGCCAAAACATATTTTGATAAGATATATTCAACTGACTTAAGGAAGAGTACATCAATTGTACTGGAACTGTTGAATGACTATGAGAGTTCATATAGAGATTTCCAGTCAATATTGAAAGAGGCTCAAGCGGATAGACTAAGATATATTCGTTTCGCTTCAGATGAATATAAGAAGTTGTATATTGGCAAGATCAAGAATATGCCTTATTACAAAAAGTATTATAATAACCCTAACGGATGGCGTATTTGGTATCTTAACGATAGGGTAAAAGAGGCGTTAGATATCCTTGACAACCATTATTCAGGCTCTAACTATGCCGATTTTTCGGAGTTGATAGATCCGAACTTTGAATAATCTCTGAATGATTTGTAGACCAAAGTGCCCTGCTCTTCGATGGAGTAGCAGGGCACTTTGTACACTAAAACAGCTATTTCATACATTATAACTAAGAATGTTTTGAGATACCGGATAACTGTTATACTTTTGCGTAGAAATTAATACGGATGAAGAAACAATTGGTAATATCGACCTCGATTGATCTGGTGCGTATCGCGCCGGATAAGATTGTCTACATATCGTCGGATGGTAACTATTCGACCATTATGCAGACCGATAATGAGGTGCGTATGGTGTCGTATCAGTTGGGCGAGGTTGAGAAGATGATTTCGTCGCAGCTCGGTAGCGATGGTAATGTCTTTATTCGCATCGGTAGAAGTCTAATCATTAACCGCTCCTACATCTACTACATCAACATCGTGAGACAGAAGTTGACACTCTCCGATGTGGCATCGTTTAACCACACCGTGACCGCATCCAAGGAGGCATTGAAGCAGTTGAAGGAGTTACTTGAAAAGGAGGTAAAATAGTTATGAAGGAGTTGAAAGATATCCGTGATGACCAAATTCGCATCGTAGGCGAAGAGGATCAGCGCAAGCCTATATCTCGAAATAAGTGGATAGTTGTAATCGCTGTTTTGGGTGTGATAGTTCTATTGGCGTTTATCCTATCAGGCAACCACGAGGTGCCGGCACAGCAACTGTCAGAGCCTGAGCCAGCACTCTTTGAGCCAGTGGTCGAGCCAGAACCAGTCTCTGTTGGTCGAGAGTGGCTTGGTCGCGATGTTAATCCATCGCAGGCAGGTTTTACCGAGATTAGAGATACCCTTATAAACGATATTCCTATTCGTATCTTCATCCCGCACAATGCCGAGATGTCGCTACAGATAGGTAGGATGAATAGGGAGGATGCAACCATAATCTATGCCGCTCAGGCAGCAGACGTTAGAGCCGATAACGGTGGTATTGTAGGTGCATTTGTTCTAAATGGTGAGCCTCTTGCATGGGGACTCTCTAAGAGGGGTTTTTGTGCATCGATTAATGGCGTGGTGACAGTGGGTGTTGCCGACAATTCACCTCTCTTCGAGCAGGCAACGGAGCAGGGTGGCTACTTCTTTCGCCAGTATCCTTTGGTGGGCGATGGTGTGTTAATTGAGAACGAGCCTAAGGGTAAGTCTGTGCGACGTGCCATTTGCGACAGACGTGGCGAGATATTTATGGCGGAGAGTGGAACGCCTGAGTCGTTCCACGATTTCGCTCAAGCATTGGTAGATTTGGGGGTCGACCAGGCGGTATATCTCGTTGGATCATCGGCATACGGTTGGGCTATTGATGAGTCGGGCACAATGCACGAGTTTGGCGAGGACAACTACTATACAGGTCGTCGCAAGATGCCAAAGAATACAAGCTACATCGTATGGCGAAGAGTGGTTGTAGAGGATTAGTGTCGGAACGATATTCAAAGTAGCAGAAAGCGGACTATTTCGTACACCGCAAAAGCGATTTCGTACAGTCGAGATTGAAATGCTCGGTTGTACGATTTCTTTTATAGATATTTGTACTTGAAGAATTGTGTAAACAAATTAAAACAAGTATAAATTATGAAAACTACTCTGCTTAAATTCTCGATTGCGATGCTTGCTATTGTGGGCATCGTATCGTGTGGCTCTGAGGAACCGATGTCTACCCAAGAGGCTGCGATGTGGATTGCTGCCTACACTCCTGAACGTATCGATATGGATGATACAATCTGTATCGAAGCTACCGATTCGCTTTTCTCACGCATAGATACCAATCGTTCGCTCGATAAGGTCTTCCAATTTACCCCTTCGGTAAAGGGTAAGGCTAACTACTACGACGAGGGTAGATATATTGAGTTTGTGCCTAACGCTGGAGCATTAAAGCAGGGAACACAGTATAATTGCCGTGTCTCGATGTCGCAACTTACGGGTATCGATACGCTTAAGGATTTCTCGTTTGACTTTTTTGTCGAGCGTCGTGAGGTGGAACTCGCGGATTTGCACGTGAGCATAGACCCAAATAACTTGGAGCAGGTCATCGTGCGTGGTAATATGATTTTTAGCACTGTGCCAGGCGAGGAGGCAACCGAGCCATCAACGCTAACGTGTAACCATACAGGTGCTAAATCATCGATTACAACAACTGCCAACCCCTATATTCACTCCTTTACAATTAGTGGTGTTAAGTGCAAGAATGAGGATGCTGCGATGAAGATCGAGTACAACCCACAGAACTATTTTTCGAGTGCATCAGCAGAGGTGGTTGTGCCAGGACTATCGGAGTTTAGATTGTTGTATATGGAGCGAGTAAATGCCGCAGAGCCATATATAAATTTGGAGTTTTCGGCACCGATTTCGGCAGAGCAGGAGCTCGATGGACTAATCGCAATAGATAATATCGAGGCTACTCGTATCGAGCGTCGAGGCACAAATGTCAAGGTCTATTATCCAACAAATGCCTTGACAGATGTTGTTGTGAGAATCTCGGAGGATATTCGCTCAAATGACGGCATCAACCTTAACGGTGAGATTGTTCAGCACTTTGAGCAAGAGGTTATTCCTCCAGCTATTGAGGTGCCTATTAGTGGTACTATCCTCCCTGATGGCAATAACCTTACATTCCCATTCCGTGCAGTTAATTTGGTGGCGGTAGATGTGGAGGTTGTGAAGATTTACACTAATAACGTGATGACCTTCCTTCAGGATAATGAGATTGAGGAGAAGTATGGTTTGAGACGAGTGGGTCGCTTGATTTATAAGCAAACTGTTCGTTTGGATGGCGACAAAAGCCAAAATCTGCACCAGTGGCAGAACTTCTCGATTGACTTGAAGAATCTTTTTAAGCAGGAGCACGGCGCTATATACAACATTCGTCTATCGTTCCGCAAGGCATACTCACTTTACGATAAGACAGAGGTGGGTGAGTTTGAGATGCTATCGGGTGTAACAAAGAGCGATAAGCAGGTTTGGGATGAGGACTCTGCATATATCTATCGTGAAGCACCTGATTATGATTGGATGGAGTACAACTGGTATGAGGATGACGATCCCACCAAGGATAGTTACTATATGTCCTCGAAGAGCTATGCTGAGTACAACCTTATGGCATCGAACATCGGCTTGATTGTAAAGCGAGCTGAGGGTGATAAAATATGGTGCTCGGTATCGAATATTATGACTGCAGCGCCTATGAGTGGTGTGAAGGTAACGGCATACAACTATCAAATGCGTGAGATTGGCTCGGCTTATTCCAATGATCAGGGCTTTGCGGATTTCAATGCCGATGGTAAACCATTTGTTGTAACGGCATCGAATGGCGTTTCGACAACCTATCTCAAACTCAACGGCGGTCATGAACTCTCTACAAGTCGTTTTGATGTTGGTGGTAAGTCCGTTGCGCGAGGTGTAAAGGGCTTTGTCTATGGTGATCGCGGTGTTTGGCGACCAGGTGATAATATATATTTGACACTTATTGTCGAGGATAAACAGCGCACATTGCCTAAAAATCATCCTGTGACAATGGAACTATATACACCTCAGGAGCAACTATACGATACGCAGATTCTTACGCAGGGCGTAGATGGTATCTATCTCTTTACAGTAGCAACAACAGAGGATGTGCCTACTGGACGCTGGGATGCTCGTTTTGTGGTGGGAGGTCAAACATATCACCATGCAGTACGAGTTGAGACTATCAAGCCTAACCGTCTCAAAATTAATATCTCTTCACCTGCCGTTTTGCAGAGTGAGGAGGCAGCATACGTCGGTATTGAGGCGCATTGGCTTACTGGTCCAGTGGCTGCAAACCTCGATGCAGAGGTGGAGATGGAACTATATAACAACCCTCATCCGTTTGAGCAATACAAGGATTATACATTTAGCAATCCTCTATACTCATTCTCGAACGCAAGCCACACTCTCTATGAGGGTCAACTTGACTCGTTAGGTAAGGCTTATGGATATTTTGAGGTGCCTACTACGCAGCAAGCACCAGGTATGTTGCAGGCAAGTATTATTGCACGAGTGGTAGAGGCTGGTGGCGATGAGAGTCTTACCTCTCATTCGGTGCGCTACTCGCCATATAATAGCTATGTGGGTATAGCGCTTGGGGACAAGGAGTTTGAGACTGATTGTGATCTACGTCTACCTGTCATAGCTGTAGATCCCTCTGGAAAGAGCGTTGATAGAGAGCTACGATATAAGATCTATAAACTCGATTGGAGCTGGTGGTGGGAGGGCTCTGCCGATGAACTATGTCGCTACGTGCAGAGCACAACCACCGAGGTCGTAGCATCGGGCAAGGTTACAACAAAAAATGGTAAGGGTGAGATATCATTCCGTATAGACTATCCATCGTGGGGTAAGTATATCGTATATGTCGAGGATTTAGAGGGCGGTCACGCTACTGGTGGCGTTGTATATATTGACTGGCCAGATTGGCGAGGTCACTCGGGTAAGAGTAACCCTACGGCATCAACTATGCTCTCATTCTCGCTTGATAAGCAGAACTATGAGGTGGGCGAAAAGGCAACCATCTATCTCCCAAAATCGGCGGGTGGTCGCGTGTTACTCTCTGTGGAGAATGGCTCACGAGTAATATCTCGTCAGTGGGTAAATACCTCGTCGGATAAGGAGACTGCGTATACACTTCCAGTAACAGCAGATATGACTCCAAACTTCTATGTTCACGCCACACTCTTGCAACCACACTCGCAGACCATCAACGACTCCCCAATTCGAATGTATGGCGTGGAGGGCGCTGAGGTTATCGACCGTAAGACTATTTTGCACCCTGTAATCGATGCTCCAGTGGAGATTCTTCCACAGCAGGAGTTCACGATTAAGGTGCGCGAGGCTGATGGTAAACCAATGAGCTATACACTCGCCATTGTTGATGAGGGCTTGCTTGATATCACCTCTTATACAACACCTCAGCCATGGGCTGCAATGAATCAGCGCGAGGCTTTGGGCGTTAAGACTTGGGATATGTATAGCGATGTAATCGGCGCGTATGGTGGTAAGTTCACATCAATCTTGAGCATTGGTGGTGATGAGGCATTGCGCCGTGCTGCTGGTAAGGAGAAGCGCTTTAACCCTGTTGTTAAGTTCTTGGGTCCATTTACGCTAAATAGCGGTACTAAGAGCCATAAAATCACCCTGCCAATGTATGTGGGCTCGGTGCGAGTAATGGTCGTAGCGGCTAAAAATGGGGCGTATGGTAGCGCAAATGAGAGTATTAAGGTGAGCTCTCCTTTGATGTTGCTTGCAACTATGCCTCGTCAGCTCGCGTGCGGAGATAGCGTTAAACTGCCAATTAACCTCTTTGCTATGGAGGAGAAGGTTAAGGAGGTTAAGTTAACTGTTGAGACTGAGGGTCCTGTGTCTATCGTAGGCAGCTCTTCAAAGAGTGTGGTGTTTAAACAACCGTCTGAGACACTAATAAACTTTGATCTGCAGTGCGATGAGACAAAGAGTGGCCAGGCAAAGATCATTATCAAGGCTATAGGTGGTGGTCAGCAAGCAACAGAGACGATATTTATAGATGTGCGAAACCCACTTCCAGATATTATTGCCTCGGAGAGTGTTGTTCTTGCTAAAGGCGCAAAGCAGAACTTCGACCTATCGCAATATAGCAGTGCTGAGCTAACTATCGCGACAATGCCTACCATCGATTTTAGCGGTGTCTTCTCGTTTGTTGAGAACTACTCACACTATTGTACCGAGCAGCTATCGGCAAGAGCGATGTATATGCTCTATGCTCGTAAGTTCTTGAGCGCTGAGGATAAGGCTCGTGCTGAGAAGATATTGCCAACGTTGCTTAAGTCTATCGAATCGCGTCAATTCTCATCTGGAGGTTTTGCCTACTGGCCAGGTGATGATTGCGCTCATGAGTGGGTTACCTCTATGGCTGGCGAGGTTATGGTGGAGGCACGTCGTCAGGGCTTCATCGTCTCTAATCAAACAATAGAGCGTTGGAAGACCTATCAGAATGCTACGGCGCGAAGCTATCGTCACTCTACTACAAATGCTGCCGATTTAGTGCAGGCGTATCGTCTCTATACTCTTGTACTTGCTGGTGAGCAACCTACGGCTGCAATGAATAAGTTGCGTGAATCGAAGAGTCATTCACAGCAAGCCCTATTGTGCCTTGCTGCTGCATATGCCCTTAATGGTCGAACAGATGTTGCTACGAAGCTCATTGATAAGGCTGAGACGACACCAGCTATTAATGGCACTTATGAAATGTTCTGGTCACCACTAAGAGATAAGGCTTTGGCTCTCGAGAGCTATCTTCTTGCGGGCGATAAGAGTAGAGCGTTTGAGCTCGCCCGTGAGGTGGTATCGCAATTCTCAGCTACGGCTTGCACCACACAGGAGGTTGCATTTGTAAGCTCTGCGATGAGTAGAATGAGTGATGTCGTAGGAGGTGCATCTACCACGGAGGTGGCGGTAACACGAGGTAATGGTGATAGGGAGATTATTCGTAATCTTCGCGGTGTTAAAAACCTTTCGTTAGATAGTAAGGGTGGTAGTGTTGTTGTTGAGAATTTAGGCGAGGAGGAGATCTGCGTTGCTCTTATGATGCGTCGTACTCCATCCGCTAATGAGAGCATAAAACCTCTCTCAAATGGCGTTGATGTGAGTCTTCGTTACACTGACTTGGAGGGTAAGAGTATTAGCATTGACCGCTTGAATCAGGGTGATGAATTCTTGGCGCATATAGATGTCAAGGCAATGGCTAATGACTCGCGATCTATGGCACTTACGTATGCCGTGCCTTCGGGTTGGGAGATATGGAACGAGCGTTTGTATGGTGGCGATTTTGATAGCTTTGCATTGTATACCGATATTCGTGATGATCGTATTAGTTGGTATTTCCCAATAGGCTCAGGCGAAAGTAAAAGCTATACGGTGAAGCTTCGTGCTGCATACGCTGGCGCATTCGTCGTGCCTCCTACAGTGTGCGAGGATATGTACAATACTTCATGCTGTGCGATGACTACAAATAGTAAAACCATAGTGGAATAATATGCGTAAGTGGTTGAAATATGGAGCAATAATAGTAGCAGGAGCTATCTTGCTACTATGGCTCTTTTGCTTGCCTAAAGACCTATTTGAGGGTGTTCCATACTCGACTGTGGTGACCGATAAAAATGGCGAACTATTGGGTGCAAGAGTGGCGGATGATGGACAGTGGCGTTTTCCGATGTGTGACACTCTGCCCGAAAAGTTCGTTACGGCACTCATCGAGTTCGAGGATCATCGCTTCTACTCGCATTGTGGTGTGAGTGTTCCAGCGTTGGCACGTGCTATGGTGCAAAATGTGCGCAATGGACGTGTGGTAAGTGGTGGTAGCACTATCACAATGCAACTTGTTCGCCTCTCGCGTCAGAAACCACGAACGTTGTGGCAAAAGGGTGTCGAGGCCTTTATGGCAACACGCTTAGAGATGCGATATAGTAAGGAGGAGATCTTGAATATGTACGCCTCTCACGCCCCATTTGGTGGTAATGTTGTAGGTATTCGTGCCGCTATGTGGAGATACTTGGGCGATGCTAATGCTGAGCTATCGTGGGCTGAGGCTGCAACCTTGGCGGTCTTGCAAAATGCTCCGTCGCTGATACACCTCGATAAGAATCGCGAGGCTCTGCTCGCTAAACGTAATCGTCTGCTGGCTCGTCTACACGAAAAGGGTGAAATCTCGGATGATGACTATGCGCTTTCGGTGGAGGAACCCCTTATTGGTAACCCTTATCCAATGCCTCAGTATGCCCCTCACCTTGTGGAGCACTACAACCAGGTCGCCCACGGAGAGCAGACGACAACACATATAGATATCGCTCTTCAACAGCGTGTAGAGACGTTGGCTGTACGCTGGAGTCGAGAATTGCGATTTCAGAATATTCAGGACTTGGCAATTGTTGTAGAGGAGGTTGCTACGGGTGAGATCGTTGCTTACTGCGGTAATAGTGATATGTCGTATGACCGCCACGGTAAATGGGTAGATATTGCCCGTGCTCCGCGCTCGTCGGGTAGTATCTTGAAGCCGTTGCTCTATGCCGTTGCATTGCAAGATGGGGTAGTGCTCCCAACGAGCCTCCTCCCTGATGTGCCAACCGACTTTGGTGGTTTTGTACCTGAAAATTTCGACGGTAGCTACGCTGGTGCTATTGCAGCGGATAGGGCTCTTGCCTTATCGCTAAATATCCCGAATGTTCACCTGCTCAAAGAGTATGGCGTAGCTCGTTTTGCCAACACCTTGCAGCAATCGGGCTTCGAGTCACTCACACGCTCGGCTGATGAGTACGGACTATCGCTTGTGTTGGGTGGCGCTGAGGTGAGATTGGTGGATGTCGTGTCGTGCTACTCAAAGATGGCGGCGTGCTATGCCAATACAACTGCTTACCCCGACTTCCCAATACGAGATAGGGTAGCCCTATACCATACATTTAATGCTATGCGCGAGGTAAACCGCCCCGACCAGATGGATTGGCGTAGAGCCGTATCGGTGCAGAATGTGGCATGGAAGACGGGTACAAGCTACGGCTCGCGTGATGCTTGGGCTGTGGGTGTAACACCGAAGTATGTCGTTGGCGTATGGGTAGGCAATGCCGATGGTAGTGGCGTGGCTGAACTTACGGGTGCACGATGCGCTGGACCAATTTTATTTGATGCTTTTGGATTGCTACCATATTCAGAGTGGTTTACTGAGCCTCTAAGTACCGATGGCCAAAAGGTAAAGGTGTGTAGCCATTCTGGCTATCGCGCAGGTAGATATTGCACCGATACCGATGAAGTCTTGTTGCCTCGTAATAGCGTAAAGAGTGGAGTATGCCCACACTGCACCGAAATCTTGGTCTCTTTAGATGGTGAGCGCCGAGTGACCGACCGCAGTGAGCCCACACGCTCAGAATACTACTTTGCACTACCACCCCACATGGAGTACTACTATAAACAGCAGCACCCCGAGTACATACCAATGCCCGAGATAACTTCATCTACAACTGCCGTAGCAGAGGATACCTTCCACTTTATCTATCCAGCAAACGGTAGCATCGTAGCCCCAGCCAAACAGTTGGATGGCACACGCGGAAACATTGTTTGTAAAATCGCCCACACCTCTGCCA
Source organism: Alistipes sp. (assembly GCA_045633525.1). GTDB lineage: Bacteria > Bacteroidota > Bacteroidia > Bacteroidales > Rikenellaceae > Alistipes. The sequence continues at coordinate 27,336 of JAZQYM010000019.1, forward strand.
CAGCAGAGCTGTTTTGGCACCTCGACGACAGCTACATAGGCTCCACAACCAATGTCCATAACAAGCCAATCCTACCCGCCCCAGGCTACCATACCCTAACTGCTGTCGATTCTTATGGCAACAGACAGTCTATATATTTTATTGTGAAGTAGCGGTAAATATGATCGTATAAATATAAAAGGCGGAGTCACCGCCTATATATGAGTGACAATGTTAAATTTCTATTTGCTATTGTAGAATGTTGAGTTGGCTACAGATTGTAGTCATCTGAAGAGGTGAGCAGTCGGTTAGCTGGACTAACCAACTGACTTGTTTTCTCCCCAACTGGTTAGTGGTACTAGGTACAAAAAAGAACAACTCGTGAGTAAACCTCACGAGTTGCTTAACTTTATTTAGAGCCATTCCAAAGTGCCAAAATGGCTCTTTGGATTTTCAATTTGGCACTTTGAATATATATAGGACAATTTGTGTAATCATAGAATACATTATTATTCTTTAACTATAAAAATTATATCGGCAAGGCTCTGATATGCTTTTTTATTGAATGTGAAGTTAATTTTCCTCAAAGAATATGTATTAAAACCATCAAGATATTTATTCACTTTTGGCTCAATTAGAGAGAATGCACGCTTCATTTTCCAGGATTGTTCCATATCTATTAAGTCGATAAGAACAACAAATAAGCGGTTCTCTGCACCAAATAAACGTGGGCTCTGATTCTCATAAAGCCATTGTATCAAATCTACTGGATTCTTTCGGGCATCATCAACAATTTTCTTCCTAGTTGCTGAGAGTTCTTTAATTACTTTGGAATGGCCATGATTCTCAAGTTCTTCTTTGAGAAAGTTATATTGTTCCGAATCAGATAGATTCTTGTCAGGAATAACACCTAATATCTTAGCTTGGCGCTTAAGCCATGTTAGTTCAGTATTTCCTAGTAAATCCTTTAGTTTCTCCTGCATATAGGCTGCAGGGAAGTAAGTCACCTTCAAATCTATAGGATTATTGTCAATAAAGAAGTCAACACTCTTAATTTCACCAACAGCAGATAAAACGCGCTTATGTCTCTTAAATATTGATTCAATAAGATATGAGGTCCAATTGTTATACCAACTTGTTTGAACAAATTTCCACGAATTTGCAGCAATTTCATCAGCCTTGCTTCTAAGAATGTCAAAGTCGCTTATTACTTTTATGTATCTTCTGACGAGATATTGGTCTAATGAATTTTCCTGATCTCCACCCCATTCGTAATTATTAATTTGACGCAAACCACTCTTTAATTTTTCTTCATTAACGCCCATGGCATGATACCACTCGTTATTCCTAT
>JAZQYM010000020.1:0-18352 GCA_045633525.1 Alistipes sp.
ATCTGCTCAAATGATACAACTTTCGTTTCCATTTTGTTATTGTTTTAAAGTGAATTCATATTAAGTATAGAAGGGCATTGGAGGGAAGGTTTGAGAAATAGTGATTTTTTTTACAAAAAAGTTGTGAACGACTTTCGCCACCGACAATCAATGCCTTTTTAGTAGAAAGTACAATTCTCTTCGCCGTTTTATTGCAGCTCGTTGCACTCCATTGCACCTCATTGCACTCCACTGCAAACTTGGCGAGATATTTTTGTTGAAGACATTAAAGCATAGAAAAATCCCGAAAGTCGAGTCTAACTTTCGGGATTTATTCGTCTATTTTTGCAGGATTTTATGTGGCTATTTGTGGGCGTTAGCGTTTATTAGTGTGCATTAGAGGGCGTTAGTTACTTGCCGATGCAGAACTGGGAAAAGATGGTTTGGAGGATGTCGGTGGTGGTGATTTCGCCGGTGATTTCGCCAAGGTGGTGGATGATGCGGCGGATGTCTTCGCTTAGGAGGTCAGACGGGATGTTGCTGCGCATTGCATCGCGCGCAGAGGCGAGGGCTTCGCTGGCGCTCTTAAGGGCGGAGTAGTGGCGCATATTTGATACTACGATGCTGCCGGCACTAAGCTGTGCCGTGTCGGTAGTGCTGCGTATCGCGTGACGAAGGTGCTCGATTCCGATGTTATTCTTTGCCGAGATTTGTATTGCGGTGTTATCTAAATCTGCACTTGATGTGGCTTTATCTATCTTGTTGATAACGCGGATATAGTGCTGGGTGTCGGTTTTCTCTATAGGTGCAAATATTGGGTTTTCGGCAGAGGCGATATGGAGGATGATATTTGCATTCATGATAGCGCGGCAGCTGCGGTCGATGCCCAATTGTTCGAGTCTATCTTCTGTTTCGCGGATGCCAGCTGTATCGACAAAGCGATAGCGGATGCCGTCGATAGTTGTGGTTGCCTCGATAGTGTCGCGTGTGGTGCCAGCGATATCAGATACGATAGCGCGGTCGTCTTCGATAAGGGTGTTAAGCAGTGTGCTCTTGCCCACATTAGGCTCACCGACAATAGCTACGCTCACACCATTTTTAAGTACGTTGCCGAGGGCAAAGGAGTGGGTGAGGCTCTCGATTTGAGTGCCGATGCTGTTAAGTGTATTTAACAGGGTAGTGCGGTCGGCAAACTCTACGTCCTCCTCCGAGAAGTCGAGCTCAAGCTCGAGCAGAGCGCAGAGGTGAAGAAGCTCTGCGCGTAGCTCTGCGAGTTTTGCAGAGTAGCCACCACGCATCTGCGTAGATGCCACATTATGAGACCACTGCGAGTCTGAGGCTATAATATCTGCAACCGCCTCAGCACGACTGAGGTCCATCTTGCCAGCAAGAAAGGCACGGCGTGTGAACTCGCCAGGCATAGCCATCGTAGCGCCATATTCGATAGCGAGGCGCATAACTTCGGCTGAGATATACTCCGAGCCGTGGATAGTAATCTCTACGGTATCGTCACCAGTATACGAGTGTGGGGCGCGGAACAAGGCTATAACAACGTCGTCGATAGTCCTGTTCTCGCCATTCACGATTGTGCCGTAGTGTAGCGTGTAGCCCTTAGCCTCCGCGAGAGGTTGTTTTCCGCGGAACATCTTATCGGTAATAGCTATTGCTTGGCTACCGCTAAGGCGTATAACCATAACTGCGCCACCTGATGCTGTTGCAGGGGCGACAATGGTGGTTGTGGTGTCTAACTGGCTATACATAGTGCTACTGTGGGCTTACGCGTATTCTCTGACCGATGCTCAAAGAGTTTGCGTTCTTAATACCATTCCACGACATAAGCTGCTTTACGGTGCGTCCATACTTTTGGGCGATGCTACCGAGGGTATCACCCTTCTTTACCACGTGATATGTTGCTGGTGGAGCCTCGTTGCGCTTAGCTTCGAGGTTTGCTGTAACGATATATTCGCCAAGATATAGGCTATCCTTTGCAAAGATGGAGTCTTGGTTGATGATAAACTCTGTCACACGCTCCGTCGGTAATGTTAGAGGGTATGCCTTAGTAGTTGCAGGGATAATAGACTGTATATACTCAGGGTTGAGCATCTGCAACAACTCGAGGCTAACATCAATGGTTGATGATACCTGCTTGAGGTGCATAGGACGGGTAATCATCACGGTGTCAACAGCCAAAGGTATTGGCGGTGTTGTTAGATTCATATTATGCACCTTATGGTATGCAAAGGCGTAGGTTGCACCCATAAAGAGTGGAACATAGTTGCGTGTCTCGCGTGGTAGACCCTCGTAGACATCCCAGAACGAGCCATTGTAGTTCTTAGGGTCGCCACCAGCGCGCACGATAGCCTTGTTTACGTTGCCCGGACCGCAGTTGTATGATGCGATAGCTAAGGTCCAGTCACCGTACATATTGTACATATTCTTAAGGTAACGGCATGCTGCGCGGGTTGCCAAGCGTGGGTTGCAGCGCTCATCTACCAACGAGTTTATCTCCAAGCCGTACTCCCTCGCTGTAACGGGCATAAACTGCCATAGACCCTTAGCACCAGCACGCGATAGGGCTACGGGGTTGAGTCCCGACTCCACAATTGCCAAGGCTCTTAGCTCAACGGGTACGCCCGCAATTATCAACTCCTCCTCCAACATTGGGAAGTAGTAGTAGGCGTATCCCATTATCCTTGCAAAATCCTTCGAGGTGTAGCGATTGATGGCTGTGCGCACTTCGTGGTTGTACTCCAATGGAATTGGCGACATCAAGGCATTAAGGCGGGCAACATAGATAGAATCCATATTGTCGGTATTAATGGTCGAGTTGATGTTGTCGCTTGCATAGACATAGCTGTTGAAGTACTTTTCGTAGTATTCAACAGTCGTTGTTGCGCGCCATAGTGCAAGAACAGAGTCTATCTGTGATAATCTGTTAGTGGGTTTTACCTCAACCACTGCATTAGCATCTTCTGGTGCGATAAGCAGGATACTGTCCATATTTGCTGTATCGCTCTTCTGTCGAAGCTCCTCGGGTGAGGTATATTGCTTTTTCGCGTTGCGTCGTGGTCGCTTGTCGAGCATCGAGGCATACGTTGGTGTTGTGCACGAGAGTATTGCAACAAGCAGAACTATATATTTAAGAGCTATTCTTACCATTAGAAGTTAACAGACATATTTACTCCATAGACTGGTTGCGTGCCTACGGATGAGTAGCCAAAATATGGCTCAAGGTTCATAGATAGGTCGTCGGAGATATCGAAATCCTGAAGATGCGAGTCTACGTGAGCATCCATAATCTGGAGTAGGTAGACACCAGCCGTGAGGAGGATACACATATCTCGGTTGCGTCGGTAGCTATTCTTAAGGTTCTTGAGGAAGGTCGATGAGTATGCGCCATGGAACTCATCTGCAGCGCCGTTAGGATACTTCTCAGGGTTCTTCTCGTAGTCAACCTTCAAAGAGTATGCCGTTCTAAAACGCTGATAACCACGGTTGTTCCAGTCGATAGTATAGATTGTAGAAGCCATACCTCCGATGATGATAGGCACACGCCAGTAGCTCTTATTGTAGACCTGTCCAGCACCTGGGAAGATGGTGGATAGGGTAGTGGCGCGGTTTACCTTTGTAACCTCGGGTGAATCGAAGTTTATCACTGCATCGCCAATAAAGTAGAGGTACGATGCGATTGCCATACCGGCATAAATCTGCCTACGGGTGTTGTGTTGAATAAGCTTGGTTTGGATTTTATCCAACTCTGTAGTGCGTAGATAGCCATTGTCCACAAGGTATTGGTCGTACTCAGCCTTGAGTGGCTTGTACATCTTATTCTCGTGGAAGAATAGTGCTGCCGAAGTACCTACAACAGGGTATAGCACGCCCAACTTCCAATACTGCTTGTTATATATCTGGCCGAAACCTGGTATTGGCACCGATAGCAGACATACGCGCGACATCTTCATCGAGTCGCTAAAGAATGGCTCTCGCACCTCACCCCTCTTGTTTAGGCGGATGCGTCTGCCGTCAGGTGCGATGCTGTCGCCACGACTTCTGATAGCTGAATCGCGCTTAACCTGAGCTGCTACAATGGTGCGGATCGAGTCTCGCGCAGTGGTTGGTAGTGCATCGTATAGCGAGTGGCTACCACGTGCTACGGAGTCGATGTGGCGGTAGTATATGGAGTCACGCGCAGCTGCTGCTCTTGCTCTCTTGAGGAGTATTGCCGTAGAGTCGATAGGTACAAGTCCACCCTGGTTGATAGTGCGCACGTTGCCCCTAAGCTGTTCACGGTTGTAGCTCTGCGCGGTGACATCGGCTGCCGACATCATCGCTAAAAGTATAACTGTAAGTGATATGTATAATCTCCTTAACATCATTATAATAACGCCTTGCGAGGCCATTTATTTTATCTTGCCAAGTTTTGCAATTAGCTGCTCCACCTCGGCATCGTTGCTGCACTCGATGGTGATGCGGCTGCTGCCGCTCTTGGTACGCTTAATGGAGATGTTGTCGCTTAGGATACGCTCCAACTCCATCACGAGGCGTGAGTATGACTCTGGATACTCCTCATCCTCCGCAGTAGCGCTCTTAGTTGTGGTCTCTGCCATCTTGCGTGCTAACTCCTCAGCCTGACGTACCGACAACGACTTCTTTACGCACTTCTTCAACGCCTTTAGCTGAAGGTCGAGCTCAAGACCTCCGATAGCCTTAGCGTGACCCATAGTGATGATACCATCCTTGAGTGCCAACTGTACCTCTGACGGCATACTCAAAAGGCGCATATAGTTTGATACCGTAGAGCGCTTCTTGCCCACCTTTTCAGCCATTGCCTCCTGCGTAAGACCGCACTCCTCGATAAGGCGCTTCATACCGAGAGCAATCTCTATAGCGTTTAGATTCTCGCGTTGGATATTCTCCACAAGAGCCATCGCGTGAAGATTCTCGTCATCCACCTCGCGGATATATGCTGGAATGGTCTCTAAGCCCGCCAACTGCGATGCGCGCCAACGACGCTCACCACTGATAATGATATACTTATCCTTGCCGTTAGGCTTAAGTGTGATAGGCTGAATTACGCCGAGCTGTGCTATAGATGCAGAGAGCTCCTGCAAAGCCTCGTCGTCGAACATTGTTCGTGGCTGCAGTGGGTTAGGCTCGATGGCTGATAGTGCCACCTCTGCCATCTCTGTCATTGGCTTAGACTGCTGGACTGGCGCTGCGGTGCCGAAGATAGCATCAAGACCGCGACCAAGACCCTTATTTTTTATTGTTGCCATATATATTACTCTTTATTCGTTTTATTGCGCTTTAGGAACTCGCGAGCGAGGTTTAGGTAGTTTACGGCACCCGTTGCCGAAGCATCGTAGAGCATAATAGGCTTACCGTGCGATGGAGCCTCACCAAGACGGATATTACGCTGGATGATAGTCTGGTATGCCAACTCTCCGAAGTGCTCGCGTACCTCGTTTACGACCTGATTATTTAGGCGGTTGCGCATATACATCGTAAGCACAAAGCCCTCGATAGCAAGCTCTGGGTTAAGGCGGCTCTTAACCATCTTGATGGTGTTGAGCAACTTGCTAAGACCCTCAAGGGCAAGATACTCGCACTGCACTGGCACCAATACCGAGTCTGCGGCGGTGAGGATGTTGACGGTGGTAAAGCCGAGCGATGGCGAACAATCTATGAAGATGTAATCATAGTCGTCGCGGATGCTGTCGATGATAGCCTTAACCTTGTGGTGAGCATTCTCCATTGTGGCAAGCTCAGGGTCTGCAGCCACGAGGTTGATAGATGATGGTAGCACCCATAACTTCTTGATATCCTCCGAGTGGAGAATCACATCCTTAGCCTCGCGCTCACCGATGATACACTCGTATGTACCCTCAAGGTTGATATCGAAGCCGAGACCCGATGTGGCGTTTGCCTGAGGATCGGCATCAATGAGTAGAACCTTTTTGCCGAGCAAAGCTACTGACGCAGCGAGGTTTATGGCGGTGGTAGTTTTGCCCACTCCGCCCTTCTGATTTGCTAATGCTACAACTTTTGCCATCTATTAATCTTCTTACTATTACAATACGCGATAATCCTTGCAAAATTAGTAAATTTATTCGGAATGACCGCCTAATTTTCAAAAAAATCGTATCTTTGTGTGGTTTTTGAAATTAAGCTCTGAGTGCCACTATTTTGCGGTTTGGCGATGTAGTGTTTGGAGTTATGAAATTATGAAGAAGGTTGTAAATACGATAAAGCTACTCATATTTTTTGTGGTGATATTCCTATCATCGCAGCTGTTGGTGTCGATGCTCTCGGGGGTGCTCCACCTCAGTGGCGACGTGGGCTTTATGTTCTCGTATATCCTCTCTATGGGGCTTATCTATCTGCTTACAACCCTCTACGAGAGAGTCGAATTTGGGTCGGTAAGACCTATTATGAGGTCGGCTAAGGGTTTTGATCCTCGTGCGGTGCTTATGGGTGTGGTGTTGCTTGTTGCTATATCGGTAACGCTGTGGCCGCTAAAGAGTTATCTGCCTGCTGATGACCGTGTTTTTAACGATGGAACATACACGCTACTTACCATCGTGGTGATATCGCCGATTATGGAGGAGACTATCTTCCGTGGTCGCTTGTATAGTCTCTTGGGTCATACTGCAACGCCCTTTATGTCGGCATTTTTGTCGTCGTTGGTCTTTGCAGCGATACACTTGCAGCCGATTGTTATAATAGACGGCTTCCTTTCGGGTATGCTGTTTAGCTATATGTATCTTATAAGACGCTCTATCATACTGCCAATTCTGCTACATATATCTAATAATATAATAGCCTACACCCTGCAGATGGTTACATACGCTGGTAGACCGCTTATGGAGTATATCGATGACAGAGGTTTTTACCTTCCACTATATGCCGTATCTGCGGCACTTGTACTGATATTCGTGGGCTTTATGGCGCGTCGATTCTATAAGGAGCGCAAGATGATAAAGAAATCGCTTACGGATAAATAGGCGAGTCTTAAGAGGTAATGGTGCGCTGCGCAAAGGCAAAGCCTTTTATAATCTCTGCGCGCAGCGCACCACTTATAAACAATTAGGGCTGTACAACCGAAGTTGAACAGCCCTTTGCTATTAAGCTCTCCCGAGGGAATTACTTAATCTGACGGATAATCTCGCCACCGTGCTTGATAGCCTCCTCGTTCTGTGGAAGCATCTTCCAAGCACGCTCTGGCAAGGTCTTCTTCAAACCTGCCATAACGTTCTCCATCTTCACTACTGGGCGTACCTTAAGGTATGCACCCAAGATCATAGTGTTGAACAACTTAGCCTGACCCAAGCGTGCACACTCTGCTGTAGCGTCGATCTGGTAGATGTTAATATCGGTACGAGTTGGGTGGCTTGTGATACCGTTAGTATCGTAGATAAGAGTACCACCTGGCTTCACCTGGCTCTCGAACTTATCCATAGACTGCTGGTTGAGAACTACAACGCAGTCGAACTCGTGAGCGATAGGTGATGAAATAGGGCTATCCGAAAGGATAACTGTTACGTTAGCGGTACCACCACGCATCTCAGGACCGTATGAAGGCATCCAAGTAACCTCCATATCCTGCATAATGCCAGAGTAAGCCAAAATCTTACCCATAGTGAGGACACCCTGTCCTCCGAAACCTGCAATGATTACTGTTTCTTTCATAACTGCTTACTCTTTAGTTGTGTCCTTCAAATCGCCTAACTCATAGAATGGCAACATATTCTGCTCAAGCCACTCGTTTGAAGCAACAGGTGATAGTTTCCAACCACTGTTACAAGTTGATACAATCTCCACAAGGTTGAAGCCCTTGCCAGCCATTGCATTCTCAAATGCGTGGCGGATAGCCTTCTTCGCCTTACGAACATTTGCTGGAGTGTGAACACTCTGACGAGTTACGTAGCATACGCCGTCCAAGTGTGCCAACATCTGACCAATCTTGTATGGGTAACCATTGAGCTTAGGGTCACGACCGTAAGGAGTAGTAGCGGTCTTCATACCCAAAAGGGTAGTAGGAGCCATCTGACCACCGGTCATACCATAAATAGCGTTGTTGATATAGATAGCAACGATGTTCTCACCACGAGCTGCAGCGTGGATAGTCTCGCCAGTACCGATAGCCGACATATCGCCATCACCCTGATATGTGAAGACCATCTTCTCAGGGTTAACACGCTTGATAGCAGTAGCAACTGCGCAAGCACGACCGTGAGCAGCCTGTGCCCAATCGATGTCGATATAGTTGTATGCGAATACTGAACAACCTACTGGTGATACACCAATTGTATCGTGCTCCAAGCCCATCTCCTCGATAACCTCGGCAATAAGCTTGTGTACGGTACCATGACTACAGCCTGGGCAGTAGTGCATTACATTAGGCAAGATAAGCTTAGACTTGCCATATACCAAATTCTCTTTCTTGATTTCAACCTCTGCCATAGTCTTATCGATTTAGAAGTTTCTCTTTAAGTGCCTTAAGTACCTCGTCTGGTGAGAATAGCATACCACCAAGACGACCATAGTGCTCAACTGGAGCCTTACCGTTTACTGCAAGGCGTACATCCTCAACCATCTGACCAGCGTTAAGCTCAGCGCAAAGGAAGCCCTTAACACCACGAGCTGCAAGCTCCTCGATAGGCTTCTTAGGGAATGGGAAGAGGGTGATAGGACGCAACAAACCGAGCTTGATGCCCTCAGCGCGTGCCATCTCAACAGTAGCAGAGCAGATACGTGATGAAGAACCAAATGCAACGATTACATAATCTGCATCCTCGCACTGGATAGCCTCGTAGCGTACCTCGTTCTCCTCGATAGCGCGATACTTAGCCTGGAGACGCTGGTTGTTAACCTCCATAACCTCAGACTTAAGCTCCAATGATGTGATAACATTGCGCTCGCGGTCGTCAGTCTTACCGATCAATGCCCAGCTCTTGCACTCTGCAGCGATCTCCTCCTTAGTCTTACGAGGACGCTGTGGAGCAAGAACAACCTTCTCCATCATCTGACCGATACAACCGTCAGCCAAGATCATAGCAGGGTTGCGATACTTGAACGCAAGGTCGAAAGCATCTGCTACGAAGTCGTGCATCTCCTGAACAGAGTTAGGAGCAAGTACGATAAGATGGAAGTCACCGTGTGCACCACCCTTACATGCCTGGAAGTAGTCAGACTGTGATGGCTGGATAGTACCAAGACCTGGACCACCACGCTGGCAGTTAACGATAACGCAAGGAAGCTCAGCACCTGCAAGGTAGCTCAAGCCCTCAGACATAAGGCTGACACCAGGTGATGAAGATGAAGTCATCACACGCTTACCAGTAGATGCACCACCGTAAACCATATTGATTGAAGATACCTCAGACTCTGCCTGAAGAACAACCATACCGGTAGTCTCCCAAGGCTTCTCCTCCATAAGTGTCTCCATAACCTCCGACTGTGGAGTGATAGGGTAGCCGAAATAGCCGTCGCAACCGTAGCGAATTGCTGCATGAGCAATCACCTCGTTGCCTTTCATAAGTTTTACCTCTTTCTCTGCCATAGTTTACTCGAATTTTTGGCGATACACCGTTAGACAACTATCCGGACAGATGATAGCGCAAGATGCGCAACCAGTACAAGTATCCGGCTCAACCATCATCGCAAAGGGATAACCCTTGCCATTTACTTCAGTCGATAGACCGAGCGTCTTAGTAGGACATGATGCAACGCATACACCACAACCCTTGCAATGCTCTGTATCGACGACAACTGTTCCTTTGATTTTTGCCATACGACAGTAGTTTTATAGATTGTTAAATGTTTGGTTTTCTCTTTATGCGGAATTAACCAAACAAATATAGGCATAATTTCTCAATCTACCTACACTTTTTTGAAATATTTTTTCGCCCTACCTTGCTAATGTTTAGTAATTAGAACTTTATCTCTAAAATTAGTAATGGGCAACCGCACTGAAATAACCATTGCGATATTTTGGCCAATAAGCCCGAATGGAGACTATATAAAAAAAGGCCTGCGACAAATAATCGCAGACCTAAGTGGAGGTGGCGGGGGTCGAACGATTGACAATCGTAGCCGAACTTTTCTGCGAGCTTGACTCGTAGAAATTCGGCAACCCCGAATAAAAATCACCGCCAACTGCACAATATTTAAGTATATGTAAAGGCGTGGCGTAGCCGAGAGGTTTTGGATTTGATGTTGAAAATTTATTTACATAAAATCAAATTCAAAATCTCAAAACAACATAGTTGTTCGCCTTTACATTTTATATGTCCAACAAAAAAAGCCTGCGATGATAAATCGCAGACCTAAGTGGAGGTGGCGGGGGTCGAACCCGCGTCCAAACAAGGAACCCCAGAGCTTTCTACACGTTTAGCTGACCGTTTAATCCTTCTACTTGAGCCAGGCAGGCAGCAGCCAAACCCAAGTCCCAGCCCCTAAATCTCGCACGATAATCGAGGCACATATCGCGCTATCTCTAAATTGATGATACCCCATAATGATTGGTCGTTAAAGAGCGGAACGACCTCTCGGGATACTCGTCGTGCGACCGCCTTGGGTCACTCGATTAAGCTAATTTACCCGGTAAATTAAGCAGCGAGTGCGTAATTGTTATTGCCATTTATAGCTTGAGCGTTCAGTTTTACGAGACCCCACACAAGGCTCGACGTGCTTACAATCGAATTCTACCTGCTGTCAAAACCGGTCACCCCCAGGGAAGATGGCGCAGATATCCTTTGTTGGCTTCTCTGAGTCTCTTCTTTATTGATAGAGTCCTCAAAGCTTTGCCTGTTCTTAGGATAGCTTTACAGCGATAAACTATCGAAGTGGCATCTGTGGCAATTCAAATGCGGTGCAAAAATAGTGAAAATTTTGCTAACACAAAAATTATTTTTACATTTGCCTAAAATTGTTTTATAGAATCTACCTATAATGAGTCAGCGTGTTGTAGACCTACGAAATATATCTGTCTATCTTGGAGAGGGTAGACATAAAAGTGATATCCTCGTTTTGTCAGATGTGAGCTTGCAAGTGGATGAGGGTGAGCTTGTTTATCTTATCGGTCGTGTGGGATCGGGTAAGAGTACGCTCCTTAAGGTTCTTTATGCCGAGGTCGATATTGTCAAGGGTGAGGGTGAGGTTGTAGGTTTCGATTTGACAAATATCAAGCCTCGACAGATACCATTCCTTCGCCGCTCTATGGGTATTGTGTTTCAGGATTTTCAGCTATTGAAGGATAGAAATGTGTTCTACAACCTCTACGATGTGATGCGCGCTACGGGTTGGAGCGACGATGGCAATATTCGTGATCGTATAGATGAGGTTTTGACGCTTGTAGGTTTGGAAAAGAAGGGCTATAAGATGCCATTCGAGCTATCGGGTGGTGAGCAGCAACGTTTGGCTATCGCGCGTGCTTTGGTCAACAACCCTCGTCTTATTCTTGCAGATGAGCCTACAGGTAACCTTGATCCTAAGACTGCGGAGGATATTATGGAGGTCTTCCAGCGTATCGTGAAGACTGGTTGTGCTGTGGTGATGTCAACACATAATATCTCGCTTATCGAGCAGTACCCTTCGCGCACATTCCTCTTTGCTCAGGGACGACTTACTGAGGTCGATTTGCAGTCGGTGATAGAGTAAAAGAGTTGGCTACGAAACCAACTCTCTTATACCTATATTATATATTGCATTTTATTCATCAAAACCAAATACCAATCTGCGCTGGTGGATTGGTAATTTTTGTATGTGTGGCGCTGGGGCGTCTTTGGGTAGACCAAAGGGCATCTGAGCAATTAGTTGCCAGCTCTTGTTAATGAGCCACCTTTCGCTTACAGCCTTGTCTATAAGGGGGTTATAGTGTTGGAGTGATGCTCCAAAACCCATATCTTCCAATGCTGTCCATAGTGCAAATTGCAGCATTCCCGAGCTCTGCTCCGACCAACGGCTAACATTCTCGGCGTAATCTGGGGCATCGATGCGTAGCTTGTTGAGTACCGCCTGATCCTCGTAGATAAGTATGGTGCCAAACCCCGAGCGAAAGGCTGTGTGTAGCTTTTGGTGTGTTCGCTCAAAGAGGTCGGCAGGGATGCGACTCTTTAGTTCCTGCTCAACGATATCCCATAGCGCTAAATGTTGCTCGTTAAATAGTGTTACCACACGTGCCGACTGCACATTGAATGGCGATGGCATAACCGAGAGTATGGTGTCGATGGTCTCGAGAATATGTGTCGTTGACACGGGTGATATACTCTCTAAGTGGTAGTGGCTACGGCGATGGCTAATTGCCTCAATAAAAGTGCGTGACATAATAAGTATCGGTTGTTTTTTACCGATACTTATGCAATTAGAGTGCCACGCTTAGTATAGCTTGATATATTCGTAGGTGTTGCCTACAAGGGTTAGATATCGCTCGAACTCCTCTCGCGAGATTACCACCGTAAAGCGGTTGTCGTTAGGGTGGAAACTTAGCGATGGCTGCTCACGAAGTGTCTCGTCGAGGAAGAGATGTACGTGATTCTCAGGGTCGTTGATAAGACCGAATGGCGATACAGAGCCAGGGCGGAGACCGAGCCACTTATCCATACGCTCAGGCGAGGCAAAGGAGAGTTTGCCCTGGTGTAGAGCGTGCTCAAGGTCGTGAATTGCCATTGACTGCTCCGAGTCAAAGACTACCAAATAGTGGCGGTTGCCCTTGTGGTTGCGGAAGAATAGGTTTTTGCAGTGCTTAGAGCCATCTTTGCGCCAGTATTGGCGAGCTATCTCGATGGTTGGTGCCTCTGGATGCTCGTACCACGAATAGGTGATATTGTGCTCGTCGAGCCAGCTAAATACTTTATCGCGTCTTTCCATTTTTCAAATCTGTTATCTAAATACAGAGTGGTTTGTTTGTAACTCTTTTGCAAATGTACGAAAATTATGGGATTTACAGTTGCAAACGAGAAATAAATTTTATAACTTTGTAAGGATATTTGAGTGATTGATAACTAAACCTAAGTATACTATGAATGTAACTATTATCAACGAGAAATTTGCTGAGAAATTTGGCACTTCGGGCGAGTTGTTTACCTCTCCTGGTCGTGTGAATCTTATCGGTGAGCATACAGACTATAATGGCGGTTTTGTCTTTCCAGGAGCTATCGACAAGGCTATGGTGGCAGAGATTCGTCTTAACGGCACGGATAAGGTGCGCGCATACTCTGTGGATTTGGACGATTACGCAGAGTTTGGCTTGCGTGAGGAGGATGCTCCAGAGGCAAGTTGGGCGCGCTATATCTTCGGTGTGTGCCGTGAGATTCAGAAGCGTGGCGGTAAGATTGCGGGTTTCGATACAGCCTTTGCAGGTGATGTGCCTCTTGGTGCTGGTATGAGCTCTTCGGCAGCCTTGGAGTCCACATTTGCGAATGCTCTCAACGAGTTGTTCTCGCTTGGTATTGACCGCTTTGAGCTTGCTCGTATTGGTCAGTCAACTGAGCATAACTACTGCGGTGTGAAGTGTGGTATTATGGATCAGTTTGCATCGGTATTCGGTAAGGCTGGTCACCTAATGCGCCTCGATTGTCGCTCTATGGAGTTTGAGTACTTCCCATTCGACCCTGAGAAGCACGGATATAAGGTAGTGTTGCTCGACTCTGTTGTTAAGCACGAGTTGGTGGGCTCGCCATACAACGATCGTAGAGCTTCGTGCGAGAGAGTGGCTGTGGTGCTTGGTCAGGAGTTCTTGCGTGGTGCTACTATGGAGCAGCTTGATGCTGTGAAGGATAGGATATCGGAGGAGGATTACAAGCGTGCTCGCTATGTTATTGGTGAGGAGCAGCGCGTAATGGATGTATGCGAGGCTTTGAAGCGTGACGATTATGAGACTGTTGGCGCTCGTATGTACGAGACTCACTGGGGTATGTCGCTTGATTATGAGGTGTCGTGCGAGGAGTTGGATTTTCTTGCTACCGTGGCTAAGGAGTGTGGTGTAACTGGCTCTCGAATTATGGGCGGTGGCTTTGGTGGTTGTACAATTAACCTCGTGAAAGTCGAGCTTTACGATAGCTTTATCGCAACGGCTAAGGCTAAGTTTGCAGAGCGTTATGGTCACGAGCCAAAGGTCTATTCAGTGGTAATTTCTGACGGTGCGCGCAGATTGTAACGAAAAATAGAGTTTTTATCATCTTAATATTTTGAAAATGATAAAATAATCACTATCTTTGTGTGACTATAGTGTAACTATGCTCTGATTTGTAGCGGAGAGGGTGCACTCAGGGGATTGAAAAGAGGATTTTTATTTACAATACAAACTTATTTAAACACTTTAAACTTATGAAACACAATTTTAACGCAGGTCCTTGCGTACTTCCAAAGCAGGCTATCGAGGCAGCTATCGAGGCTATCCGTGATTTCGACGGTACAGGTATCGGTATTCTTGAGATCTCTCACCGTACTCCAGGTTGGGAGCGCGTAATGGCTGAGGTTGAGCAGCTTTGGCGTGACCTTTTGAACATCCCTGAGGAGTATGCTATCTTCTTCGTAGGTGGTGGTGCTTCAACTCAGTTCTTCCAGGTTCCTGCTAACCTTCTTAAGACTAAGGCTGCTTACTTGCAGACTGGTGTTTGGGCTAAGAAGGCTGCTAAGGAGGCTAAGTTCTATGGCGATGTTGAGATCGTTGCTTCATCTGAGGACAAGACTTACAGCTACATTCCAAAGGGTTACACTATCCCAACAGATGTTGACTACTTCCACATCACAACTAACAATACTATCTACGGTACTGAGATCCACGAGGATATCGACTCTCCTGTAACTTTGGTTGCAGATATGTCATCTGATATCATGTCTCGTCCTATCGATATCAAGAAGTACGGTATGATCTACGGTGGTGCTCAGAAGAACGTAGGTCCTGCTGGTGTTACTTTCGTTATCATCCGCAAGGATCTTCTTGGCAAGTCAGAGCGCAAGCTCCAGTCAATGGTTGACTACGCTACTCACTACCCAGAGGAGGCTCGCAACCGTTCAATGTACAACACTCCTCCAGTATTCTCTATCTTCGTAATGTATCAGACATTGAAGTGGGTTAAGGAGCTTGGTGGTGTAGAGGTAATGTACAAGATGAACAAGGAGAAGGCTGAGCTTCTTTACAATGAGATCGACCGCAACTCTATGTTCGTAGGTACAGCTGCTAAGGAGGACCGCTCTTTGATGAACGTATGTTTCGTAATGGCTCCAGGTAAGGAGGAGTTCGAGGCTGAGTTTATGGCATTTGCAAAGGAGAAGGGTATGGTAGGTATCAAGGGTCACCGTTCAGTAGGTGGTTTCCGCGCTTCTATCTACAACGCTTGTCCAAAGGAGTCTGTAGAGGCTTTGGTTGCTTGTATGCAGGAGTTCGAGGCACTTCACAAGTAATATCTAACTAAAATTTAAATATGGTAGCTGTTGGTCTAAACCCCGACGGCTACCTTAATCACTAATAATTATAAATAAGAAAAACCTATTATGAAGGTACTTATTGCAACCGAGAAGCCCTTTGCAAAGACTGCAGTCGAGGGTATCGAGTCTATCTTGAAGGAGGCAAACTATGAGGTAGTACGCCTTGAGAAGTATGCTGACAAGTCTGAGCTTTTGGCAGCTGTTGCTGATGTTGATGCTCTTATCATCCGTAGCGACAAGGTTACTGCTGAGGTTATTGAGGCTGCTAAGCAGCTTAAGATCGTTGTTCGCGCAGGTGCTGGTTTCGACAATGTTGACCTCGCTGCAGCTACTGCTCACAACGTAGTAGTTATGAACACTCCAGGTCAGAACTCTAACGCTGTTGCTGAGTTGGCTCTTGGTATGATGGTATATATGGCTCGTAACCAGTTCAACCCAGGTACTGGTACTGAGCTTTCTGGTAAGACTCTTGCTATCCACGCTTACGGTAACGTAGGTCGCTTGGTAGGTTTGAAGGGTAAGGCTCTTGGTATGAATGTTGTTGCTTACGACCCATTCATCACTGACGATGCTGTATTCGAGCGTGACGGCGTTAAGAAGATGAACTCTATCGCTGAGCTTTACGCTGCTGCTGATTACCTTTCATTGCACATCCCAGCAACTGCTGAGACTAAGGGTTCTATCGGTTACGACCTTGCAATGTCTATGCCTAAGGGTGCTACCATCGTAAACACTGCTCGTAAGGAGGTTATCAACGAGGAGGGTCTTATGAAGGCTATGGAGGAGCGTGAGGATCTTAAGTATATCACTGATATCGCTCCAGATGCAAAGGATGTATACGCTGAGAAGTTCGGCAAGCGCTACTTCGGTACTCCTAAGAAGCAGGGTGCTGAGACTGCTGAGGCTAACGTAAACGCTGGTCTTGCTGCTGCTCGTCAGATCGTTGATTTCTTTGTGAACGGTAATGTTCGTTTCCAGGTAAATAAATAATAGCCTCTTGTTGTCTCTTTTGGCGTCTGGCTTGTTCGCAAAATCCTCATTTACCTGAGTAAACTGCGGTTTTGCAAACAGCGACCAGCCTCAAAATAGATTAACAATAGACCATTATTACCCACTTGAGAATCACAATTTAGGGTGTCAGCGTTCGGTTGACACCCTTACATAGAAAAATAATAACCAAGCTAAAACTATTTAATATATATGGTAAGAATTAAGCCATTTAAGGGTATTCGTCCTCCAAAGGAGTTGGCATCAGAGGTTGCATCTCGTCCATACGACGTTCTTAACTCAGTAGAGGCTAAGGCTGAGGCTGGTGAGCGCTCTTTGCTTCACATCATCAAGCCTGAGATCGATTTCGATCCTATCGCTGATGAGCACTCACAGGAGGCTTACGACAAGGCTATGGAGAACTTCCGCATCTGGAAGGAGAAGGGTTGGTTGGCTCAGGACGGCGAGGAGTACTACTACATCTACGCTCAGACTATGAACGGTCGTACTCAGTATGGTATCGCTATGTGCTGCCACTACGAGGATTACCTTTCTGGCGCTATCAAGAAGCACGAGCTTACTCGTGTTGACAAGGAGGAGGATCGTATGATTCACGTGCGCAACCAGAAGGCTAACATCGAGCCTGTATTCTTCGCATACCCAGACGAGGCTGAGATCGATGCTATCGTTTCTAACTGGGTTAAGGAGCACGAGGCTGACTACGACTTCGTTGCAGAGGACGGCTTCGGTCACCACATGTGGGTTATCCGTGATAAGGCTATCAACGACCGTATCACAGAGATCTTCAAGGGTATTCCTGCATTGTATGTTGCTGACGGTCACCACCGAACAGCTGCTGCTGCTCGTGTAGGTCAGGAGTGTGCATCTAAGAATGCTAACCACACTGGCAACGAGGAGTACTGCTTCTTCCTTGCAGTTACATTCCCAGCTTCACACCTCCGCATTATCGACTACAACCGCGTAGTTAAGGATCTTAACGGTCTTTCAAAGGAGGAGTTCTTGGCTGCCGTAGAGGAGTCATTCGTAGTTGAGAAGAAGGGTTCTTCAATTTACACTCCTAACGCTCTTCACAACTTTGCTATGTACATCGATGGCGAGTGGTACTCAATGACTGCTAAGGAGGGTACTTACGACGATAACGATCCAATCGGTGTTCTTGACGTATCAGTTCTCTCTAACCTCGTTCTTGATAAGGTTCTTGGCATCGCTGACCTTCGTACATCTAAGCGTATCGACTTCGTAGGCGGTATCCGTGGTTTGGGTGAGTTGCAGAAGCGTGTTGACAGCGGCGAGATGAAGGTTGCATTCGCGTTGTACCCAGTATCAATGCAGCAGCTCTTCGACATCGCTGATACTGGCAACATTATGCCACCTAAGACTACTTGGTTCGAGCCAAAGTTGCGTTCAGGTGTTGTTATTCACTCTTTCGAGGAGTAATAATTTCTTGTGATAAGAGGTCATTCTCGACCTCTCAATCATTGCCCCAAATGGGAAATACGCCAAGTATGTCCCATCTGGGGCAATCTCTTTATCGAGGCCAAGCCTGACCCCTTCTGACAAGAAATTAGGTCGTGCTGCCCTTAATGTTTATATATCGCTTGTTCCAAGCAAAACTATTACTAATTACTCTCTACTAATTACTAATTATTTATGCCCCTTCTGACAAGAAATTTCTTGTGATAAGAGGTCATCTACTTCCGCTAACGAATTATCTCGCCAATGGGCAGTACGCCCAAGTACAGCCCATCGTCTCGAAATTCGCCGAGCGTTGTATCTAACCCCTTCTGACAAGAAATTTGGTTGTGCTTCTCATTAAGCTGGAATTGCTCTTCTGACAAGAAATTAGGTCGTGCTGCCCTTAATGTTTATATATCGCTTGTTCCAAGCAAAACTATTACTAATTACTCTCTACTAATTACTAATTATTTATGCC
>JAZQYM010000021.1:0-21388 GCA_045633525.1 Alistipes sp.
TTAGAAAAAATGTGTATATTTGTCTATCATTCGATAAATAATTACATACTGTATACACTATGAAAAAGTTTCTTTTACTTTTTGCATTAGCTGTTGTAGCAATGTCGTGCGGGGACCACTGTCCATGTCCATCAAATGAGATTTGGTACACCTCAGCAGATGGAAATATTGTTGAACCATATAGTGGTGATTGTTGCCAAGATAATTTCATTGTTTTTGGAGCTAATATAGTATCAAATAAATATGATGCTGATAAAGATTGTTTGGTTATTACATTTGATGGAGATGTAACTACAATAGCAGAGGATGCATTCTTGCGTTGCAGTAGCCTAACAAGTATAACTATCCCAGATAGTGTAACTACAATTGGAAATGATGCATTCTATAATTGCAGTAGTCTAACAAGTGTAACTATTCCTAATAGTGTAACTACAATTGGAGCGTGGGCATTCTATGGTTGCAAAGATGGACGAGCTCGGCTTCGGTAACTGTACTAACACAGGTGCTTGCCAGGCACAGTGTCCAAAGTCAATCTCTATCGCACACATCGCTCGCCTTAACCGCGAGTTCTTGGCTGCGAAGTTGAAGGACTAATATACCTATATTATATTATGGGTGGGGTTATCCGTTTGGATAGCCCCATTTTTTGTATGTGTTAGAAAAAATGTGTATATTTGTCTATCATTCGATAAATAATTACGTACTTATATCACTATGAAAAAGTTTCTTTTACTTTTTGCATTAGCTGTCGCAGCAATGCCGTGCGGGGCCCACTGTCCATGTCCATCAAATGAGATTTGGTACACGAATGGTAGCACAACAGAGCCAACAAAACCGAGAGATACTTTCGGTGTAAATATTATATCAAATACATACTATGCAGAAAATAAGTGTTGGGTAATTAAATTTGATGGCGATATAACTTCAATTGGAGAATGGGCATTCAAAGATTGCAGCAACCTTACAAGTGTAACTATTCCAGATAGTGTAACTACAATTGGATTTCAGGCATTCGAAGATTGCAGCAACCTTACAAGTGTAACTATTCCAGACAGTGTAACTTCAATTGGAGAATGGGCATTCAAAGATTGCAGCAACCTTACAAGTATAACTATTCCTGATAGCGTAACTACGATTGGAGGTTCTGCATTCAGTGGTTGCAGAAGCCTTACAAGTATAACTATTCCAGACAGTGTAACTTCAATTGGAGAATGGGCATTCGCTTCTTGCTCCAGCCTTACAAGTGTAACTATTCCTGATAGCGTAACTACAATTGAAAATTATGCATTCTCTGACTGCAGTAGCCTAACAAGTGTAACTATTCCTGATAGCGTAACTACGATTGGAGGTTCTGCATTCTATGGTTGCAGCAACCTTACGAGTGTATATATAAGTGACATTTCTGCTTGGTGTAATATTTCATTTAATGACTCGTACTCTAATCCATTATTTAATGGATATAATTTATATCTAAATAATGAGTTGGTTACAGATTTAACTATTCCTGATAGCGTAACTACGATTGGAGATGGTGTATTCGGATATTGCTCCAGCCTTACAAGTATAACTATTCCAGATAGTGTAACTACAATTGGAAATTGGACATTCCATGATTGCAGTAGCCTAACAAGTGTAACAATTGGAGATAGTGTAACTACAATTGGAGAGAGAGCATTCTGTGGTTGCAGTAGCCTAACAAGTGTAACAATTCCAGATAGTGTAACTACAATTGGAAGTTCTGCATTCAGTGATTGTAGTAGTCTAACAAGTGTAACTATTCCTGATAGTGTAACTACAATTGGAGATTGTGCATTTGCTGGTTGCAGTAGCCTAACAAGTGTAACTATTCCAGATAGTGTAACTACGATTGGAGGTTCTGCATTCAGTCGTTGCAGGAGCCTAACAGGTATAACTATTCCAGATAGTGTAACTACAATTGGACGTTATGCATTCTGTTATTGCAGTAGCATAACAAGCGTATATTGCAAGGCTATAACACCGCCTGCTGGAGATTATAATATGTTCTATGGAAACGCCCCTGGTCGCAAGATTTATGTGCCAATGCAGAGTGTCGAGGCTTATAAATCAGCTTGGGGTTGGAGCGATTACAAGTCTTCAATTGTTGGCTATAATTTTTAGTAGTAGCTAATACATAAGCATATCATTACTCTACCCGTGCTACCACACCGTAGCGCGGGTATTATTTTTAATACCCGCGATATAAACACCGTCATTGCGAAGAATTGCAACCGTTACCGTGCTGATACCCACTTAGTTTCTGTGCAATTCTGTGGCAATCTACCTTTGTTAACAAGAGTAGACTGTAATAATCTCTCTGGATTGGCTGTGTAGAGATAGCTCCCGATATTCTGTGATATTGATGCGAATATCATTCCAAGTGTTGCGCATTCTACCCCTTTATTTGCCTAAAATTTCGCAATACTTTTGCACCGTGAAAAATGCTTAAATGATAATTGTGTATGAATAATGTTGTTTATTTGGTGACTGGAGCTGCGGGATTCTTGGGTAGTAATATTTGTGCTCAACTACTTGCACGGGGTGAAAAGGTGAGAGCCTTTGTTCTTAACGGAGATAAGAGCGTCGAGTATCTTCCTCAAGAGGTTGAGATTTTCTATGGAGACCTATGTAATAAGGAGTCGTTAAGAGATTTTTTTAAGGTCGATGAGGGCATAGAGACAATATGTATTCATGTGGCAAGTGTCGTAACTGTAAATCCAAATTATCGTAAACTTGTTTTGGATGTCAATGTCGGTGGTACTGAGAATATTGTGGATATGTGTTTGGAGCATCCTGAGTGCAGAAATCTTGTCTATGTGAGTTCTACAGGCGCTATTCCCGAGAGACCGCATAACGAACTAATTAAAGAGGTTGCAGAGTTTGATCTTGATAAGGTTGTTGGTTGGTATTCCAAGAGCAAGGCTATGGCAACAAATAATGTGTTTACAGCGGTAAAAGAGAGGGGTTTGAAGGCTTGTGTTGTCTATCCAACAGGTATATTTGGCCCTAATGATTATGCTTTAAGTGAAACAACATCTACTATAATCAAGATTATTAAGGGTGATATGCCTATAGGTATAGATGGCTCGTTTAATATCGTGGATGTTCGTGATCTTGCTGCTGGATGTATTGCTGCTGCTGATAAAGGTCGTGTTGGAGAGGGGTATATTCTCGGCAATGAGGTTGTTAAATTGAAAAAGTTGAGTAAGATACTTAATAAGAGTTTGGGTTGTAAGCCTATAAAGAGGTATCTTCCGATTTGGCTTGCTGAGTTCATTGCTAAAAGAATGGAGAAAAGGGCTGCTAAGAGTGGAGAAATGCCTATGATGACAACATTCTCGGTGTACAATCTAAAGCGAAACAATCGTTTCGATTATAGTAAGGCGGTCAAAGAGCTTGGTTACAAGGTAAGACCAATCGAGCAGACACTTGTAGATGAGGCTAACTGGTTGCGTGATAACGGATTTATCTAATCGCAAATATAATGTTGTTCTATAGTACGGTCTACGAATAGATAGGTGGCGATAGAGGTGGTTGGTGAAAATACGTAGACGTAAGAGTGGCGTACGAAGCGAGCATTGCTCCTACTTCATACGCCACTCTCAGTTATATAGCATCTTTGTTCGATACTCTATGTGTTGGCTTACTTGGCTGGTGCCCACTTGCAGCGCACTGGTGATACGATTGCACCCTCCTCCTTAAGCTCCTTCATCGCCTTGTCTACCTCCTTGCGATCAAGACCGCTAAGCTCTGCAATCTTACCTGCGTTCATAGGCTCACCTGCCTCTACCATTGTTGCCAATACCTTCTCTTTTGCATTCATAATCTTAAAGTTTTATTAGTTTTAGTAATTATAATTTCTTAACTCAATTGTTATCTCTCGATATGTTCTGCGACCCTCGATGTAGTCCTCGTAGACTATCTCTGCATCGCGGCCTCGGAGCATATTGCACTTGCCACATAGCTCGCAGTTGCACATACATCGCCATCTATCTTGCACATATTCCAACCGCTCAGCCCGTGTGCTCTCCTCAATATTTGGCGCAAACATCCTTTTATTATTCTATTTTTGTCCTCTATATTTAGTTGTTATTGTTAGTTTTCAAGTGCAAAAGTAATACAAATTTCTATAAGTGCAAATCGGAAATTTTGATTAAACCATAAGTAAAAGTTATATACACCCTCTTATGCCAAGATAAAAGGCTACCCCGAAGGATAGCCTCTTAGTCTTAGCTATGTAGAGTGGTATTACTTACGAATCTCTGCGCCAGCCTTCTGCTCCAACTGTGTCTGGAGGTTTGCCATAGTTCGCTCAATCTGCTTGTCAGTAAGAGTCTGGCTCTTATCCTCAAGGATAAAGCTCAAGGCGTACGACTTCTTGCCCTCTGGGAGCTTGTCGCCCTCGTAAACATCGAACAACGATACAGACTTAAGCAACTTCTTCTCGGTTGCAAAGGCAATAGAGCGAAGCTGTGAGAAGGTCACACCCTTATTTACAAGAAGTGCCAAGTCGCGCTTAACCTCTGGGAACTTCGATAGCTCCTTGAACTGTACCTTCGACTTCTTAGTCATCTTGATAAGCTGGTCGAAGTCGATCTCGGCAAAGTATACCTCCTGCTTGATATCGAACTTCTTGCGTACGATAGGCGATACAACACCCATACGCAATACCTCCTTAGGACCCTGCTTGAATACGATTGCATCAGCATACAAGTCGCAATCGAGGCTCTCGCACTGCAAAGCGTAGATGTCGATGCCGAAGCGCTTGAGCAACTTCTCAACCATAGCGCGGAGTGTGAAGAACGATGAAGCCTCAGCCTTTGCATTCCACGATAGCTGTGTAGCAAGACCTGTAACGGTGATACCGATTCGGTAGCTCTCCTCGTACTTAGCAAGTGCGTTCTCCTCCGAAGCCTTCTCCTCGGCGAATGCGTAGCAGTTACCCACCTCGTACATCTTAAGGTTACCGTTACGACGGTTAACATTAAGCTCCACAGCCTCCAAGGCGTTGAACATAAGCGTCTGGCGCATAACGTTCAAGTCCTGAGAGAGTGGGTTGAGAATCTTCACGCAACGCTCTGCTGGGTATGACTTGCTCTGCTCGTAGTATGCAGCCTTAGTAAGCGAGTTAGACATAATCTCGGTGTAACCATTAGCTGAGAGGTAGTCTGATGCTACATTCTGCAAGCGTGCCTTATCTGGCTTTGGAGCGTATGATAGGGTAGAGTTTACGTGGTCTGAAATCTCGATGTTGTTGTAGCCATATACGCGGAGAACATCCTCAATAAGGTCTGCCTCGCGCTGTACATCTACGCGGTATGGTGGAACAGCAACGTTCAATACTTCTCCCTCGCGGCTTAGTACCTTAACATCCAACGCCTCGAGGATAGTCATAAAGGTCTGCTCAGGGATATCCTTGCCGATAAGCTTGCGAGCACGCTCCAATGAGAACTCGAACTCGAAGTCCTTAGCTGGTGTAGGGTTGATATCGATAATCTCAGATGTTATGCGGCCACCAGCCAACTCCTGCATAAGCATTGCAGCACGCTTAAGGGCGTAGACCTGAATATTTGGGTCGATACCGCGCTCGAAGCGGAACGATGCATCGGTGTTAAGACCGAAACGCTTTGCAGTCTTACGCACCCATACTGGATCGAAGTATGCACTCTCGATAAATACATTCACAGTCTCATCGCTAATACCTGAGTCCTGACCGCCATATACACCAGCGATACACATTGGACGCTCAGCTGAGCATATCATTAGGTCGTTTGCGGTGAGTGTGCGCTCCACACCGTCGAGTGTTACGAACTTCTCACCCTCCTGGGCAGAGCGAACAACGATTTTGCCCCCCTCAATCTTGTCTGCATCGAAGGCGTGAAGTGGCTGACCAAGCTCAAAGAGAACATAGTTTGTGATATCCACAAGGTTGTTCTTTGGGTTGATACCCGCAGCGCGCAACTCATTCTGCATCCACTCTGGAGATGGAGCAATCTTACAACCGCTAACGGTGATACCTGCATAGCGTGGTGCTGCCTCACGGTTTACAACCTCCACCTCGATAGTGCGTGAGGTATCATCCACCTTGAAGCCCTCAACTGATGGGAGCTTGTACTCTACTTGCTCGCCACGGCTCTTAAGGTATGCTGCCAAGTCGCGTGCCACACCGATGTGTGATGCTGCATCTACGCGGTTAGGTGTAAGACCGATACCGATAAGGTAGTCGTCAGCGATATGGAGATACTCCTTAGCTGGAGTGCCCACAACAGCCTCTGCAGGGAGCTCCATAATGCCCTCGTGGTTGCGACCAATGCCCAACTCGTCCTCAGCACATAGCATACCGAGTGACTCCACACCACGAATCTTGCTACGCTTAATCTTGAACTCCTCGTCTGAGTCGATAGGGTATAGCACTGCACCTACGGTAGCGCACATTACCTTAAGACCCTTGCGGCAGTTAGGTGCGCCGCACACAATCTGCAATGGTGCCTCTGCGCCTACATCTACAGTTGTGATGTGTAGGTGGTCTGAGTCTGGGTGATCCTCGCAAGTGAGTACCTCACCTACAACCACGCCCTTCAAGCCACCCTTGATGGTCTCAATCTTCTCGAACTCCTCTACCTCAAGACCGAGCTCGGTTAGTATCTCTGCCATACGCTCTGCAGTAATATCTGCATCAAGATAGCGTTTTAGCCAGTTATATGAAATGTTCATAGTATGATGTTTTTAATTATTTGTCTACTAAATAGCTATAATCGCACAAAGATAGAAAAAAAAGTGGAAAGGACAAACGACAATTGCCTTAATATGCAATATATAGTCGTTGTTGTCCTTTCCACGTTCTCTTTATGAGGCTATTTGGCTACCAGGGGCGATTACCACCACCTGGCCAGCCACCGCCGCCACCGCCACCAGGACCACCGCCTGAGCTGCTACCTATTGAGGTAATGACGCTTGAAGGTGTAAATGTGGTGAGTGTAGAGCCTCCCGACCAAGTACCATCGTGGCACCAACCCTGCCAGCACTCGCTGTAGCTGCTTACCGAGCCATTAGATGCTACGGTGTATGTAGAGCCACTTTTAATGTCTGGTGTCGAGAAGCATATCGTTGCACTCATAGTTATAGGCGATTCGAAGCTAAATAGCATATTGTTTGATGAGTCAAGTAGTGCAATGCGCTGACCGCTTGTTACCGATGCACCGCCATATACTACCGAATACTGCTTGCTCGATGTTGAAGGTGTACTCATCATACCGCCACCAATGCCAATAACATAACCACCGTTAATGGATAGTGATGAGCTGTTATCTACGTCGATACCACCCTCGGGCTGACCCGAACCAATACCAATAAATAGACCACCATTAATAGTGATTGTACCATTTGAGTCGATACCGTCGTTATTGGTTGCGTGGGCGTAGACTCTACCACCGTTTACAACCATCGCCTTGCTGGCGTTGATACCGTCGTCGTAAGAGTTAATGATAACATTACCTCCGTTAAAGGTGATAGTGTTCTTACTCTCTAAGCCCTCCGAACCCTCGCTCTTGCCTGTAACAGAGATGTTTACATTGCCGCCGTTGATGGTGATATTGCCGTCTGCGCGAATACCTTTAGGCGAAGATGTAAGCTGTGACGAGTACTTGTACTGACCACCTGTGGTAGAAATGTTGGTTGTACCACCGTCGAAGATGATATCGGCATCTGCACTTAGACCCTTGCCGCCAGAACCTGATGACTTAAGCTCGAGCGTACCACCTTTGATATTAATATTTGTATCGCTCTTTAGACCTGATGCTGAAGAGGTATCTTTGCTGTCGCTATCGTATGTGGCGTTACCAGATGTAGTGATGTTGAGCTTACCTCCCTCTACCACGATATCCATATCGCACTTAAGACCCTTGCCTGCTGTACCTGAGACGGTTGCATAAATCAAACCTCCCGCAATCTTTGCTCCGATACCATCATCGCTGTCGCCCTTAACGTGGATACCATTTTTAACAGCCTCGGTAACTACTACGGTCGTGCCTGGGCGCTGATAGTAGTAACCATCGGTAACGATAGCGTGCTTATACTTACCAGCAACGACTAATGCTCCGTAACCACTAACGATAATATGTCCCTCTGTAAAGAGTGCGCCCTTGCGGTCCTCGTTTGCAGAACCTGCCATTGTATAGTGGTCATCTTGGTATGTTGCGCAGTCTGTAAGACGGTTTGTTGTGCCGTTGGCAATGTGTAGATATACGCGCTTGCCTGACTGAGAGTTGATTGCAGGACCGCGCTTAGATGTTAGATCTAAACCGTTGAGCGTAAGCTTGTATTTATTGTCGCTGTAGATCTTAAGACCACCATCAGAACTTTTACCCTTTACAATAACCTCAACACCACTTGCGCTGGTCATAT
This sequence comes from Alistipes sp., assembly GCA_045633525.1. GTDB lineage: Bacteria > Bacteroidota > Bacteroidia > Bacteroidales > Rikenellaceae > Alistipes. The sequence goes on from JAZQYM010000021.1 coordinate 8,422, forward strand.
CAAGACAAACGTATGCACCGGTGATGTAGCTCTTGATGCTGTTGTTGCTGCTCTCAACGCTTGCGGTGCTACCGTCGTAGGTTACTATTACGCGGTTGCTAAAAGTGTTAAGCTCATAGAAGAGGTCTTTGTCCGAACCAATAGCATCGTAGCCGGTATCTGTTGCCCACTCACCACTCCAGGCTGTGATGCTCAAATCAGCATCTGGACTTGGCTCTGGTACGATATTGCCACCCTCATTCTCGTCAGGATTTTCGCTTGGGTTTTCCTCCGGATCCTTCTCAGGGTTCTCTTCTGGATTCTCCTCTCCAGGTTCAGCACCCTCGTTCTGGTCATCTCCTAAATTGTCTCCCTCTTCAGGTTGGGTAGGCTGCTCGATAGGATTGTTATCACCACCGGTCTGCTCCCATTCCGTGCTACAGCTGCAAAAATATAGTAGCGAAGTGAGTAACAATAGTCTTAAAGAACTTTTAATGTAAGACATTGTTGTAATGTGTGTTAAATATTGTTTGTTCTCTCTTTTTTTACACTTAGTCTCCTTTTTAATTTTTGCCAACCCTTTACTCCGAGTACCGCTATTGCGCTATATTGGAAGACCTTAGCAAGTCCAAAGAATGTGACAAATAGTATTCCCTTTGTTGACTTATCTAACGGCAGAAATGCTTGTATCGCTGATGCCGCATATAGCAGTAAACATATAACAAGCAATACGATTCCAGTGCGTGTTGATAACCCCTTAAAAAAAGTCTTTATTCTCTCTAACATAGCTCCATTTATTCGTTTGTAATACCCATCGGAATATGTACCGCTGGTACATTCTTTAGGTGATCAAGATGCGACATCTGATCATCAAAGAAGATGTGAGGACGCATAATCTCGAGTACGCGATCCTTAGAGATACCTCCCAAGAAGAAGGCCTCGGTAACCTCCACGCCCCAACTCTTGAGCGTGTTGACAACGCGTTCGTGTGCTGGAGCATTGCGAGCCGTTACAATCGAAATCTTAAGCTTGCGACGATACTCGGCATCCTCCTCCATACGAGCAATCTCGAGCTTCTGGAGGTTTGAGATCTTGATTAGAAGGTCAGCCAATGGACCTGGGTCGAGAGGCGATTTGGTTGATGCCTCGTGACGATGAAAGGCTGAAAGACCCTGCTCCTGATATATCTTCTCGCTATCATCATCGGCAATCACACCGTCGAAGTCGAATGCAATGCGTAGCTCGTCATCCAAAACATCGTCCATAACCTCGCTCTTAAGCACGCGGCCAGCTGCGTAGCCCGCATCACAAGCACGCTTTACATCGCGCTCCGAGGCTGACAAAAATAGCGAAGCGTTGAAGGCGGGAAGATACTTATATGGCGACTCTCCAGAGAAAAACGATGCTCGTGAAATATTGAGATCGTAGTGCTTGATGGTGCGGAATACGCGCAATCCCGTTTCGGGAGAGTTGCGCGATAATAGCACAACCTCCACTGGTTGCTCGTTAGGAAATATATCATTAAAGCTTAACAAACGCTTTACAAAAGGGAATGCAACGCCCTTATCTAAAGGCTTGTCGATATTCTCTTCTTGATAACGACGATACTCCTCAAGTCCACACTCGTTGTAGACTCTGTCTGACTCTGTAAGGTCAAATAGGGCTGACGACGAGACAGCTACCACCAACTTATTCTCAATAGGAAATGCCATACAATATTTATTTAGCGACTCAAAGATATAAAAAAAACCGATAAGTTGTTCACTTATCGGATCTTTTTGTTGCCGTTAAGGCTTTGTGGTTGAGCTACCGAGATTCGAACTCAGAATAACAGAACCAAAATCTGCTGTGTTACCATTACACCATAGCTCAATCGTTGCTCGTAAGCGGGTGCAAATATAGTGTAAAGTTTTGAAACAACAAAATTTTGGATGTTCAAAATCTCTCGTTATAGCTTGCTAAGAAACTTCTCGCGGTTGACAATAAATCGAATATGCTCGCCTTCGCCAATAAGAGTCTCGCCGTCGTATGCCGAGATCTTAAAGGTTAGCTTGCGACCCTCGATTGCTGTTAGCTCTGCCACAGCACTTACAGTGTTGCCTACCTTTGAAGGCTTGAGGTGCGAGGTTGATATCATCGAACCTACGGTTGTCTCTCCCTCCTCGAGCTTTAGAGCAACAGCAAGCATCGCTGCATTCTCCATAAGTGCAACCATTGCTGGTGTAGCAAGAACCGCCATATCGCCCGAACCTATAAACTCTGCTGTGTTGCCATCCATAACGCGCATTACGCTCTGATGTGTTAAGCCTACTTCTAACATCTTTATTGTTGTTTAATAGTTTTGTATTGAGTCTGAAATCATCACAAAGGTAATAAATTCTTCCTACAATGCAATTTTTCGAGATTAAAATCGTATATTTGTTGGCGCTATATTGATGTTTTAAGAACGATACGGTGAAACGATTTGTGTCCATATTGCTTCTGCTAACAGTGCTTCTTATGGAGTGTAATGTTGCCTCTGCACAACGATGGCAACCACTGCGTGGTGTGCGTACGGTAAAGTGGGAGGTGGATAGTCGTGGCGATTCGATAATGCACGTTGAGCTACTGGATGTTAGGATCTATAACCGCAAGCGTGACTTGAAGAACTATCAGCGTATGGTGCGTGCCGTAAAGAAGGTCTATCCGTTGGCTCAGGAGGCGGCTCGACGAATGGATAATTTCGATATGGAGCTCGCTCGAATGGGGAGTAAAAAGGAGAAAAACGAGTACACTGAATCTATTGAGGAGGCTCTTAAGGAGGAGCTTACACCGATGTTGTGGAAGATGACTCGATATGAGGGTATGATACTACTAAAACTCATCGACCGAGAGACAAATCATACAGCCTTCAAAATCATCAAGGAGTTTCGCTCGGGCTTTACTGCAAGCTTCTATCAAGTTCTGGCGCAGATGTTTGGTAATAACCTTAAACTCGAGTACGACCCAACGGGCGAGGATGAGATGCTTGAATATATCGTTAAGCAATATCGTGCTGGCGTGCTCTAATGTGTCATAATGACACTCCCTAAACAGGTGCTATTTTCAAAATATATACGTTATCAAGTGCGATAATGTAAATACTTTTCGTATATTTGCCGAATGATTGATCGCGAAACCATAGACCGAATACTCGCAGCTGCCAATATCGTAGATATTGTTGGCGAGTATGTCACACTCCGTCGTAAGGGTGTGAACTATGAGGCGTGCTGTCCTTTTCACAACGAAAAGACACCCTCATTCAAGGTCTCCCCAGCGCGTGGTATATACAAGTGTTTCGGTTGTGGTAAGTCGGGTAATGCTGTCCGTTTTATTATGGATAGCGAGAGCGTTAGCTATCCCGAGGCGCTTAAGATACTCGCCAAGAAGTATGGTATCGAGGTGCGCGAGGAGCAGATGACCGAGGAGGATATTGCTCGCAATAATAATCGTGAGAGTATGTTTGCGCTCAATGCTTGGGCAGCGGAGTACTTCCAGCGATATATGATGTATGAGGATGAGGGTCGTAGTGTGGGTCTTAGCTACTTCTCGTCGTTGCGTGGCTTCTCGGATGCTACAATCAGTCGTTTCGGCTTGGGCTTCTGCCCATCATCGGGTCATCGTTTCTCTGACGATGCTCGCGGTGCAGGATATAAGGAGGAGTTTTTGCTCTCGACTGGTCTTGCCATTGCGCGTGAGAGCGATGGCGCACTACGTGATAGATTCTACGATAGGGTAATCTTCCCAATTCATAATATCTCGGGTCGTGTAGTAGGCTTCGGTGGTCGTACCTTGCGTACGGATAAGAAGGTGGCTAAGTATCAGAACTCTCCAGAGAGCGAAATCTATAATAAGCGCCGAGAGTTGTATGGTCTCTTCTTTGCCAAGAAGGCTATACAGCAGGAGGATATGGCTATCCTGGTGGAGGGCTATGCTGATGTGATATCGATGCATCAGTCTGGTGTTGAGAATGTTGTGGCATCGTCTGGAACATCTCTTACCGAGGAGCAGATTCGTCTTATTAGTCGCTTTACAAACAATATAACACTTATGTTTGATGGCGATGCTGCGGGTGTTAAGGCGGCATTGCGAGGTGTAGACCTTATCCTAAAGGAGGGTATGAATGTGAGGATTGTGCTACTTCCTGAGGAGCACGACCCTGATACCTTTGCCCGTGCTAACGACTCGGAGACGCTTAAGGCATATATTAAGAGTAATGCGCAGGACTTCCTCGCCTTTAAGGCTAAGTTGCTCTTGGGAGAGGCTACCTCTGACCCACAGATGCGTACTGATGCGATAAATGATATGGTGCATAGTATTGCGCTTATTCCTAACGATATAAAGCGTTCGGAGTATGTTCGTTACTGCGCCGAGATTATGAATGTAGAGCATCAGACTTTGGCTGTTGCGGTAGCACGACAGTTGGATGGTGTTAAGGGTGATAGCGAGGCTCAGAACTTTCTCCTTCGTCAGCAGCAGCGCGAGCGAAGCCAGTATCCTGCATCAGCAATGCAGGTAGCGCGCCCAGAGATGGATAACGCCCCAGTAGTAAATAGTATCGAGGGTGGCACAACGCCCGAGACTTTGGAGCGCGAGCTAACGAAATATCTATTGAAGTATGGTCACTGCAGTTGCGATGTGCTCAACGAGAGGGATGTAGTTACCTTCAACGTGGCGCGTTACATATTTGAGGAGTTGGATAACGACGGTTTGCAGTTTGATATAGAGATATATCGCAAGATTGTGGATATCTATCGTGCCGAGTGGGAGCGATTGGGGGATGGTAAGGAGGTCTCGACAGATATCTTTATAAATCACTCAGATATAGGTGTCTCTACGGTAAGTATCGACCTTCTAACTTCGGATGATAACTATGTCATCAGCAAGATTTGGGAGCAGAAGGAGGTTCATATCGAGAGTGCCGAAGAGCAGCTCTCGGAGGGTGTACCTAAGGCGATGATGGTCTATAAATGGCGCACGTTGGATAAGCGTATCAAGGAGCTACGTGCCAACTTGGCCACGGCTGATGAGGAGAGTCTTAGCGCTATGATGTCGCTATTGTCGAAGTATCAGGCTGCGCGTGTGACTATTGCTCGCACCATGGGACGACTAATCTAATAAAAAAGGGTGCTCTCGGTGCGTCAACGTATCACTACGCTAACAGTGTGCAAACAGAAAATAAACTTAAAAGATGTGTAAAACATATCAAAGATAAAAGAATTAGTTACCTTTATCCGAGAACACCCACACGAAGAAGTGGCAAAATATGTGCCTAAGTGGTGCGAAGATTGAGATATATGGGACTAAAATTTAAGTGACAAAGAGAATGGCAGATTATAAAAATATAAATATCCGCAACAAGCGCGCAACATTCGACTACGAGATATTGGAGGAGTATGTTGCAGGTGTTGTGCTTGTGGGTACAGAGATAAAGTCGCTACGTCTTGGTAAGGCATCGCTTGTCGATTCATATTGCTACTTCGAGCGTGGTGAGCTTTGGATAAGAAATGTAAATATTGCTGAGTACACATGGGGTACTTGCAACAACCATGTTCCTAAGCGTGATAGAAAGTTGCTACTTAACCGCAAGGAGCTAAATAAGTTACAGCGCTCGCTTCAGGATCGCGGACTTACTGTTGTAGGTCTTCGCATCTTTATCAACGAGCGAGGCTTGGCAAAGATTGTTGTGGGTCTTGCTCGTGGTCGTAAGTCGTTCGACAAGCGCGAGTACATCAAGGAGAACGATGCAAAGCGCGAGATGGACAAGGCAATGAAGGTTAATCGTCGATAACAGAACCAATTATGGCACTTATATTATCTATCGAAACAGGTACAGATATTTGCTCCGTAGCGCTATCCAACGATGGTGAGCTTATGGCACTAAGAGAGAGTAGCGAGGGTCGTGACCACGCTAAGAAGGTGGCGATGTTCGTTGATGAGCTTCTTAAGGAGACTGGCGTACAGCCTGCCGACCTCGACGCTATTGCAGTGGGTAAGGGTCCGGGCTCTTATACAGGTCTGCGCATTGGTGTGTCGTTTGCTAAGGGTATGTGCTACGCACTCAATATTCCTCTTATCTCTGTAGGTTCTCTCGATGCTCTTGTGCAGGTTGCGCGCGAGGATTACGATGCAGGTATTATCGATATCGAGGATGATGATTGGGGCAAAGCTGCCCTCTGTCCTATGGTTGATGCTCGCCGTATGGAGGTTTATACTCAGCTATTTAACATCGATGGCGTCCCACAGTCTGATGTCAAAGCCGAGATTGTTACTCCTGAGACCTTTGCCGATGTCCGTGCGAACGGAAAACTTGTAATTTTCGGTAATGGCGCACAGAAATGCTGCGAGGTGCTACCAGACGCTATATATGTCTCAGTTACACCATCAGCGCGTGGTATCGTGGCACTTGCCGAGCAGGCATTCAACAATAATCAGTTCGAGGATATTGCCTACTTCGAGCCTTTCTATCTTAAGGATTTTTTGGTTATACCATCAAAGAAGAAGTTGTTATAACTTTGTTGTGGACTTTGTTGTGATGTGCCATAGATTGCAGCTAATGACAACAAAGTCGATCTCGCGCTGATTTAAATGCAGTAAAAAATCCTCTTAGAATTACTCTAAGAGGATTTTTGCTTGTTTGCGTGCGTGCTCCGTAATTTCGCTACCCGAGAGCATCTTAGCAATCTCGTCGATGCGCTCCTTAGCACTTAGACAACGGATATTTGTTCGTCCCTCCTCCTTATAGACCACAAAGTGTGAGCCTTGCTTAGAGGCTACCTGTGGTAGGTGAGTGATATCTATAATCTGCATATTCTGCGATAGCCCTGCGATAATACTACCCATAGCATCTGCTATGCGACCCGATACACCAGTGTCAATCTCATCGAAGATTACCGTTGGTAGCTTCTTGCGCTCAGCAAGCAACGACTTCAACGATAGCATAATACGTGATAGCTCACCGCCCGAGGCGATGCGCTCAACGGGAGCTGGCTTTGTTGTTGGGTTTGCGCTGAACATATATGCAACGCTATCAGTGCCAAGTGGCGTAAACTCCGCAGTGGTTGTAATCTCTACACTAAAGCGTACATCTGCCATACCGAGTAGATTGAGTGTCGAGATAATATGTTGCTCAAGCACACTGCACACACTCTTTCGGCTCTCGCTAACTCTATTTGCCGCAGTACGACACTCAGCCTCCAACTCGTCAATGCGAGCCTTAAGCTCCTTGAGTGCGGTATCGCTATTATCTATAGTCGCAAGGCGCTCCTCGAACTCTTTGAACTTATACAGTAGGTCATCGTACGACTCCGCGCGATGTTTCATCTCCAACGAGTAGATGGTATTTAATCTGTCGCTCAGCTTCTGCAAAGTCTCTGGGTCGGCATCCAAATGCTCAACCTCATCAGCCGCAGTTGCACTAAGATCCTTAAGCTCGGCAATAACCGACTTTAGACGCTCTGCAATAGCAACGCCAGCAGGGTATTTCTCGCCAAGTGAGGCGAGCTCTCGCTCTGAACGACTAAGTGAGATAATCGCTCCAAGCTCCTCATCATCAAGGGTGTTGCGAAGTGTGGTTAGTGCCTCGTTAATATTGTCGGCGCTCTCCAATATTGCCAATTTCTGCTCGGTCTCACTCTGCTCATTCTCCTTAAGTTTTGCAGCGCGTAGCTCCTCTACGGTGTAGCGTAACCACTCCTCATCCTTGCGTGCCGACTCCATATTCTCAGCCATTGTGCGATACTCCGCGCGTAGTTTGCCAAGCGAGCTTAGAAGGGTAGTGTACTCATCCAAAAGCGGCTTGTTCTGAGCAATGGTATCAAGGGTTGAAATTCTAAAACTCTCGGATGCAAGTATTAGATTCTGGTGCTGAGAGTGGATATCCACAAGCATTGCACCAAGCTCCTTAAGCGTGGTCAACTGCACTGGCATATCACCCACAAAGGAGCGACTCTTGCCTGCAGGGGTGATGATGCGACGGATAGAGATCTCGCTCTCGTAGTCAAGGTCATTCTCCTCGAAGAAAGACTCCAAACCAAGCCCCTCGATATTGAATATCGCCTCGATTACGCAGTTGCGTTCCAAGTCCTTTGTGGCATTACCCTCGTTCTTAGCGCCCAACAATAATCCCAATGCGCCCAACAAAATAGACTTACCAGCACCCGTCTCACCAGTGATGATATTGAGGTGCTCGTCCCACTCCACCGAGAGCGAGTCGATAAGGGCATAATTCTCTATTGTTAGGCTTTTAAGCATTGACTATAAGTTGTTTATCTTTTGATATTCTCAATTTTGTCGACGATAATCTTCGCCACATCGCGCTTCGACATCAAAGGATGCTCCTCGTTGCCATTGCGGTCGATAAGAGTCACCTTGTTAGTGTCTCCACGGAATCCTGCGCCAGCATCCTGGAGCGAGTTTAGTACAACGAAATCGAAGTTCTTGCGCTGTAGCTTACCCTCAGCATTTGCCTCCTCGTTATCGGTCTCAAGGGCGAAACCAACCAAGACGCGGTCACCCTTCGATGCGCCCAACTCCTTAGCTATATCCTTCGTGCGCTTTAGCTCGATATGCATATCGTCGTCAGACTTCTTTAGCTTGCGATCTGCTACGGCAACAGGGGTGTAGTCGGCAACAGCGGCACACATAACGCCACCGTCGGCATTCTCCCACTCCTTAACCGCAGCATTGTACATGTCCTCGGCTGAGAGTACGTCTATACGCTTAACACCCTTAGGCGTATGTAGGGTCGTGCGACCACTAATAAGGCTCACCTCTGCACCACGCAACGCCAGCTCCTCGGCAATAGCATAACCCATCTTGCCAGTAGAGTGGTTGGAGATGTAGCGCACAGGGTCTATAGCCTCTATCGTAGCACCCGCGGTAACGATATATCGCTTACCCTCTAAACTCTTTTTTTTTAGATCTTCTGCAAAGATAGCCTTTACCTGCTCGACGATATCCTCTGGCTCTGCCATACGACCCTTACCTACAAGACCGCTCGCCAACTCACCAGCAGCTGGCTCGATAATAGCCACACCACGCTCGGCAAGAGCTTGCAAATTCTGCTGTGTGGTGATATGTGCGTACATATCAAGATCCATAGCTGGGGCTACAGCAACCTTAGAGCGTGCAGATAGGTATGTGGTAAGAAGTAGGTTGTCGGCGATGCCTGTAACCATCTTCGCAAGTGTGTTTGCTGTGGCTGGTGCAATAAGAAGCATATCTGCCCACTCGCCAAGCGATACGTGAGAGTTCCACTCGCCATTCTCAGGGTTGAAGAACTCTACAAGAATAGGATGCTTAGATAGTGTTGCCATTGTTAGAGGTGTGATAAACTGCTTTGCAAGCGGAGTCATCACCACTCTTACCTCGGCACCCTCTTTCACTAAAAGACGGCACAGCATAGCTGCCTTGTAGGCTGCTATGCTGCCAGTTATACCGAGTATAATATGTTTACCGTTGAGCATTGCTACTACTTGTTTCCGTGACGGAAGTAAATATCGCCGTCGAGGAACTCCTCTGTTGCGATGATAGCAGGCTTTGGTAGACGCTCGTAGTAGCGTGAAATCTCAATCTGCTCGCGGTTCTCGAAGGTCTCCTCTACAGAGTTGTCAGATGGCGCAGAGAAGTCCGCCAACTTGCGGTTAAGCTCAGTCTTAAGTTCTGTCGCAATCTGGTTTGCGCGACGAGCGATGATGTTGATGCTCTCGTAGATGTTACCTGTAGGTGTGTCGAGGTCAACCAACTTGCGAGTTACTGTGTTACTTGGAACGTTCTTCTTAATCTCCATAGCTTATATTGTTTTATACGTTATCTTCAGTTTTTTTATTTTTGTCGATGTAGTTGCGGGCATCCTTAGCCATACGCCCCAACTCCTTAACATGTTTCGACTCTGGGTACTCGCCGATAAAAGTGTAGTAGTGGTCGAGCATTGCGAGGTATCTATCCAACTGCTTCGACTCTACCGAGTTTGCTGCTAAGCGATATGCGGATAGTGTTGTGTAGTACATCATATCCTCGCGGCGTGGCGACTCTGGGTACTGCTTTATTGCATTCTTAAATGCTACGATTGCAGACTTATATCTACCAATCTTGAAGTAGGTGTAGGCATTGAGGTAGCTCTTCTCCATCAATCGTCCCGAGAGCTCGGTGAGCATATCCTTGAACTGGTCGATATTCTTTGACTCTGGGTAGCGCGAGATAAACTCGGTAATTGCGATGATAGCTTGCGATGTTACAGTCTGGTCTCGCTCCGGCGCTGGCGACATATAGTAGTAGCATAGCGCATACATGCCCTCGGCATCCTCGATAAATGGGCTACGGGCAAACTTGCGACGGTACTCGTCTAACGACATAGCTGCCTCATCCCAGTTGTGGAGCTTGAACTTGCATCGTGCGTTGTAGAATGATAGCGAGTCCTCGCGAGGTGTACCCATATAGACGTGACGACAAGTCTGGAAGAGTGTAGATGCCTTATCCCACTTCTCGGTGTTATAGAGCATAAGCGCCTGGTCATACACATATTGTGGGTCGCCAGTCTTGATAGCCTCGTTTACAACGCTACAAGATAGGGTGGCTACCGCAATAGATGCGAAGGCTACAATATATCCAAAAAATCGTCTCATTATCAATAAAATTTTACGCTTATGCGCATAAGCGCACAAAGTTACACAATATTTTTGATATAACGAACAATATCTGCAAATTATTATACCGTCAAATATTGATACAGTAGCCTTTTTGAGTCGATTTACGCTATATGTTTTGAAGGAAAAGAAAAATAGGCTATCCCACATCCTCGTAAGATAGCCTATATGGTGTGCAAGGTTTTTATCTCCACTATTCCAAATCAGAATTTAGAGTATCACCCTCCTTTAGTTCGTGGTTGATATCGATGTTGATATTTGCTGATTGAGTGAGTATGTTGCCAGATACAGTGGTTAGGTTGTTGCGCTCAACCCTCACTGGGACCATACAGTTGATACCATTGATAAGTCGATCGTCCTTATCCCAAACCTTAAGAGTGAAGTGAAGCTCTCTCTGACCCTCAGGCGCAACCAAAAGATAGTCTGTGAATAGGGTCATATTGGCAGGCTTCTCATCTACACCTGCTGAGTATGGATCGCCCTTGCTGATATTAAATTCGAGGGTCATCTCATCCTCTGATAGGGTGGTTGAGATCGTGCCATCTATAGCGTTGAAGCTCTTGAATACCTCGCAGTTATAGTATGTTAACTCTGCCTTTGCAGGAGCTGCATAATTCTCAATATAATCATAGTCGGTAGTGACAATGCGGAGCTTGCCAAATGGTCGCTTAAGCATGATTGGTTCGATACTCTGACCAGTGATAGTAACCTTCTTGGTCGCAAAGTATGCATCGCGCGCCTCGTCCAAAGGATTTATTGTACCCTCCTTCATGGTGATATTGCGAAGATCTGTTGTGTCGTAGTATAGATCGCCACGCTCATCTTGATTAACGATATCGGCAAAGATTACAAATCTATAGCTTCTCGATGGCTCAATGTTGATATAGAAGTAGACGTAATTTTCACTGTCATAACGCTCTACCACCTGCACCTGACGCTCCTTAAGCGGTGCGCTTGTGCCGTCATCGTTGGCAGGGTAGATCTCGAAGGTGTATCGTAGATCATACTTTGCCCAATCCTCGTCACCAAAGTTCTGAATAGCGCCGAGTGCGCTGCTGAACCCTTCGGAATTATCTGCTCGAGTTATAAGGTCATTTGCGCTAACTGCTACTTTGAGGTCTACTGATTTTGTGCCCGACTTCTCTTGATTGGTCTCTTTAATACAGCCAACGAGTAGGAGTGTTACTGCCAAGATTGATGCAAACTTTTTCATGGCGAATACGTGTTTATTCTATGTTATTTATACTCTCTTTATCTATGGTTCTGCTTTGCACAGATTTGCCCTATACAAAGGTAGGTAAAATTAATTGAATTGCCAAATCATTTTGTCTAAATGGGCAGATATAGATAAAAGAGGGGACTGACTAAAAAGTAACTTAGCCTCCATAACCTAAGAGAGTGAATAAAAAGATGTAGTTTTAGGCTTAAGTCCCTTTATAAAACAAGAGCTACCCATTGGGTAGCTCTTGCAAGGTATATTAAGTTGTGTGTTACTCTGCAACAACAGCGAACTTGATAGTAGCCTTAACCTCACGGTGAAGCTTTGCAGTTGCCTCGAACTCACCAAGAGTCTTAACTGAGTCTACAGTGATGTTCTTGCGGTCAACCTCGATGCCCTTCTCCTGCAATGCAGCAGCAAGGTCTGCAGCTGTGATAGCACCAAAGATCTTCTCCTCCTCAGCCTTAGCTGTAAGAGTAAGGTGAAGGTTGTTGATAGTCTCAGCCAAAGCCTGAGCATCAGCAAGAATCTTAGCGTCCTTGTGAGCGCGCTGGCGAAGGTTCTCAGCCAATACCTTCTTTGCAGAAGCTGTAGCAGCCTTAGCGAAAACCTGAGGAATCAAGTAGTTGTTAGCATAGCCAGGGCGTACATTAACGATGTCGTTTGCGTAGCCCAAGTTCTCTACATCTTTGATAAGAATTACTTCCATAGTCTCTCCTCCTCTTTATTATTTCATGTTATCGGTTACGAATGGAAGAATAGCCAAGTGGCGAGCACGCTTAACTGCCTGAGCTACCTTCTTCTGGAACTTCTGAGAAGTACCAGTAAGGCGGCGTGGCAAAATCTTACCCTGCTCGTTAAGGAACTTCTTCAAGAACTCACCGTCCTTATAGTCTACATACTTAATACCGAGCTTCTTAAAGCGACAGTACTTCTTCTTCTTAACATCAACTGATACTGGGTTGAGATAGCGAATCTCAGATGCACCCTGCTGTGTGTTCTCTGCCATAGTTTACTCCTCCTGTGATTTGTTAGCAAGCTTAGCGCGACGCTTCTGAGAGTACTCAACAGCGAACTTGTCCTGCTTGAAAGTTAAGAAACGGAT
>JAZQYM010000022.1:0-4588 GCA_045633525.1 Alistipes sp.
GCTGTGGTGTCGCCACCAACCAATGCTACGCCCTCGCGTTTAGATGCCTCGTAGTAGCCATTCATAAATTGTTGGCCCCATTCGCCCTGTGCTGACTCGGGAAGTGCTATGCTTAGGAGCGTAGCCACGGGCTTTGCACCCATAGCTGCCACATCCGAGATATTCACCATAAGGCTCTTCTCTCCCACCTCCTCAGCCGAGGATGCCCCTCTAAGGAAGTGTATATCCTCGATAAGCATATCTGTAGTCATCACCAACGCCTCGTCACCTATAGGTAGCACTGTGCAGTCGTCACCGATAGGCTCAAATCCCGAGTGGGGTAGCGCGCCAAACATTGTGGCTATGTCGCCGATAAAACCGAATTCGCTCTTTTTCTTATTCATATGGCAAATATACGAAAAATAAAGGGTTGCCCAAAGGACAACCCCTAAAATCGTAGACTATAATCGTTAGATCTGGAAACGATATGCTGCGCGTACGGTGTAGCGCTTACTCTTGTATGGCTCAAGACAAACAACGCTATCCTCCATAAAGGCGATAAGCTCTATAGAATCGTAAGCAGTCTCGTTAGAAGACCAGTAGTATGTCTCAACGAAAGGCATACCTCCATTATCTGTGAGAATCTTGTTGTACTTCTCAACACTTGGGCTGTTAAACTTGTGTGTACCCTCAGAGATAGCGTCCCACATCCACTGCAACTCCTGTGATGATGGCATAAACCAACCGTCACCGTGCTCCATACACCACTTGAAGGCAGGGTAGTTGTTGATGTCGCGAACGCCACCATCAGCCTTAGAGTACTGTGGATCAAATGGATCGTAGGTATTCCAAGAGCCCTTAGAGCTAACGCAATTACACATCACGTTCTCAGTAGACCACTGCAAATCTGCCTCATCCATAGAGCATAGATATACCCAGTTGTTGCCAGAGTTATCGCTCTTGATGGCGTAGATCATACCCTTAGTACCGTCAACATCGTAAATCTGACCAATCTCATACTGACCTGCGATAGCTGGATCGTAAGCATCGATGCTGATGGTGTTAGAACGTGTGTTATTGTATAGGGCATAGATGTTGTATGTGCCAGGTGTGGTTGATGTGAACTCTCCACCCTCGATTACACTGCCAGTTGTAGTCTGGATTGTACAAGAGGTGGTTACATCATCCTCGCCATACAATACGGTGAAGACCGTCTTATCCTCGCCATCAGCCTTTATACGCATCTCTGAAGCCTTGATAGTCAAGTTCTTCTGTGGTACTGCTGTAGCATTGATAAGTAGCTCATTAGATGTGTACTCACCATACTGCGCAACGAATGTATAGCCACCAATTGTCTCGGTAGAGAATGTCGCACCCTGAATAGGCTGGTTAGAGGCAATATTTGTGATAGTGCTCTCAGCAGTCACATCTTCACCACCCAAGGTTACGGTGAATGTCACAGTATCTTCGCCATCGGCAACGATGTCCTGCTTATCAGCCGAAAGTAGCAATACAGGCGTTGTAGGCTCTGTAGCAGTCACCTTGAACGCGTCAGAGCTCTTGTTACCGTAAACCGCCTTAAAGAGGTAGTCGCCCGCTACGGTAGTAGTGAAGGTGTCGTTGTTAACGATAGAGTTGTTCTTAAGGCAAATGATCATAATATCATCGTTTGCCTCGCCATTAACCAATGCAGTGAAAGTTACCGCCTCAATGCCATCGGCAACAATTTCGCTCTTATCGCCAGTCAAAGTGATGGAAACCTCGCCACCACCCTCTATGCCCTCGCTAGGCTGCTCGCACGCGGTGAAACCGAGTGCGAGAGCTGCGATAGCAAATATCTGAAAGAATCTCTTCATAATCTATGAATGCTATATGCTACTGAAACATCTCAGGTGTAACGCGAACAGCGTGCTGTGTGCGAGTACCCTCTGCGTTCTCAGCCTCGAAGAAGAATACATAATCAGCTGCTGTTACATCTGTGTATGAGATGACGCAACCAGCATCGCTCTTGGCCTGCGCAAGGGTGTCATCGCCTACGGGATACAACCAGAAGAATGCGCGGATAGAGTTCCAATCGCTTGGGTTCCAGTATGGCTCACACTTGTCCCAAGTAGTTGCGCCATTTGAAAGCGTAACTGCAGATTCGTTAACCTTGATGTTGAACTTTACTGTGTATCCTGTAAAACCAGTGCTCTCGATAATAGGCTCTGAAACCTGAAGCTCTACAGCAGCGCTGCTTGCCTTAACTGTAGTGAACTCTACTGCTATGTAGTTGTAGTCGTAAATCTCGGTTGGGTCAGAGTTTGTAGGGTCAACATAGAACAATACAACTACATACTCTGTATTAGGACGAAGCTTCTCGTAAGCGTAGATTGTGTTTGAACCTACCTTACCAAGCTTATCTGTCTGGATGATAGCACCGAAGTTGTAACCCTGCGCAACAGCGATGTTGTTAAGACCGAAGCAGCTACGCATTACGATATTCTGACGAGGCTCAGTAGCTAAAGTCTCATCGTATGAAGCCTTAGTCCAAACGTAGTATGTCCAATGTGCACTCTCACCACGAACAGGAGTTACATCAAGAGAGAATGATGTGTTTGTAGTGTTGAGGTTTGCTGTGATAAACATAGAGTTAGGGTCAACAGCTGGAGCATCTGGAGTCTCGAACTCATACTTGAAGAGTTTAACATCCACTACCTTGTTGTACATATCTTCCCAGTTCTCATAGTTGAAGGCAATAGCTACATAATCCATAGCTGGGTGGAGTGTCCAAGTCTTATTCTGTGCGCCAGTAGTGATGTAATCTTTGCTGTTAGGGTTCTCGCAGATGTATTTAAAAGTCTCGTAGTCGTTACCGTAGATGCTCCAAGAGTCAAGCTCCATCTTAGGAATAATGCGGAAGTAATAACGGTTTGAACCGTTAGGAGTTACAATTGCCTGAGCCGAGTTTGAAGTGATATTCTTAACATCGATAGTGATGTTGAATTGGTCCGCTGGAAGTGCCGCAACAGCCTCAGTTGTAGTAAACTCCTGGCGAGTAACCTTCTCTGTCTCAGTGATAGCAAATGCTACCAAGGTGTACGATGTCTCAGGTGCTAAACCTTTTGCATTGATTGCCTGTACACCTCTGCGTGCCTTGTGCTCGCCAGAGAGAACCCACTCGTCGATAATCTCTGCGTCGTTCATACCTGCGATATCAGCAGTAGCAACGATGTCTGCGTAGTAGTTGGCCGCCATATCAGATGGGGTAACAACAACTACGATAGATGATGAGTCGATGTTTGGCTCAGAAACGCTGAATGTAACGCCGGCCTTGCCAACCTCAGTAGGCTCATCATTGCCGCAACTCACAGCAAACAATGCCACGAGTGCAATGCTAAAAATTGAAAGAATTTTTTTCATTTAAGATAAAATAGTTAAATAGTTAATATTATTAAATTTCCAATCTCTCTGAGGTCTATTATACCTCTGCGCAAAGATAGTAAATTATTCTATTGGAGACAATATGACTCTTAGATATAGTCATAAATCACATAAATATTTGATAAAATTTGCATTTTCATTTACTTTTTATTAACTTTGTATCGTAAACATGGAATGATTGCCTATTTTTGTAGAAATATAGACCATTTCATAAATGCGGTAAAACGATGAATAGTAAGACTCAGCGACTCTCAATAATTAGAAAGATTATTCGTTCGGAGTTTATCTCTTCGCAGGAGGAGCTTATTGCTCGCCTTGAGGAGTGTGGTGTGCAGGTTACTCAATCTACACTCTCTCGCGATTTGAAGTTTATGCAGGTTGCCAAAGTTCCAAACAAGGAGAAGGGTTATGTCTATGTGCTTCCTAATAGCACTCTTGCCGACCACCAGATATCAACAAATATCACAGATAATATCACCCAGATAGCCTTCTCTGGCAATATGTGTGTCATCACCACAAAGCCTGGCTATGCAAGCGCTATCTCTGTGCCGATCGATAGCAAGGGTATTCCCGAAGTTCTCGGTAGCATCGCTGGTGACAACACAATTCTACTTGTTCTCCGCGAAGATTTCAGCAAGTCGAAGCTTATGGCGGAGTTGACGATGTTATTTCCTTCTCTCGCTAACCTTTAATTTCTTGTGATAAGGGGTCATCTGCGACCTCTCAATCATTGCCCCAAATGGGAAATACACTCAGTATGTCCCATCTGGGGCAATCTCTTTATCGAGGCCACATCTAACCCCTTCTGACAAGAAATTAGGGTAGTGCTACCCTGTAGGTTTATATATCGCTTGGAACAAGCGAAACTATTACTAATTACTCTCTGCTAATTACTAATTATTATCGCCCCTTCTGACAAGAAATTGGGGTCTCGCGCTTGGGAAGGTTTTTTTTGAGACCACAGAGACCACAGAGACGAAAGAGACCACAACGAAACAGAGTATCATCAGAATGATAATAAATTTCTCTGTTGTCCCTGCTGTCCCTGTTGTCCCTGCTGTCTCCAAGCAATTAATCTCGCGCGAAGCGCACCATACTTTTGAGGCAAAACTTCGTAATGCCTCGACTTTGCTATGGCTTGTAGAGCAACTTTGCTTGCTCTACAAGCCGTAGCAAAGTACAGTTT
>JAZQYM010000023.1:0-7213 GCA_045633525.1 Alistipes sp.
AGGCTGTAAGGACGAGGGAGATAGCAGAGACAGCAGAGACGGCAGGGACGGCAGGGACAGCAGAGACAGCAGGGACAACAGAGAAATTTATTATTATGATGATACTCTGTTTCTCTGTGGTCCCTTTCGTCTCTGTGGTCCCTGTGGTCCCTAAAAAACATCCTCAGCGCACAACCGAATTTCTTGTCAGAAGGGGTCAGGCTTGGCCTCGATAAAGAAATTGCCCCAGATGGGACATACTTGGCGTATTTCCCATTTGGGGCAAGGATTGAGAGGTCGAGAATGACCCCTTATCACAAGAAATTACTCGGTGCAGCGGCAAACCAAATTACGGTCGCCATAACCGTTGTCGATCTTGGTTACGTATGGGAAAAACTTATTCTCAACGATCCAAGAGAGTGGGAAGGCAGCCTCCTCGCGAGAGTATGGGTGTGACCACTCACCTGCGAGCTCCTTAGCTGTATGTGGAGCGTTAACCACAACATTATCAGCATTGCCAGATGCAGCAGCAGCCTCGCACTCACGCTTAATCTGAATAAGAGCCTCGATGAAGCGATCCATCTCCGCCTTAGACTCAGACTCTGTAGGCTCAACCATTAGTGTCTCATGCACTGGGAATGAGAGGGTTGGAGCGTGGAAGCCGTAGTCCATAAGACGGTGTGCGATATCACCACAATCGATATTATAGTCGTGCTTAAAGCGAGTAAGGTCGAGAATCATCTCGTGACCTACGCGACCAGTCTCACCAGAGTAGTAGGTCTTATACTCGTGCTTAAGAGCAGATGACATATAGTTTGCGTTAACGATGGCAAGCTCGGTAGAGCGACGAAGACCCTCGAAGCCAAGCATACGGATATAACCGTAGGTGATAGGGAGCAACATTGCTGAGCCCCATGGAGATGACGATACAGCTGTGATACCCTCCTCACCACCAGTCTCCATTAGAGAGTGTGTAGGCAAGAACTTAACGAGGTGCTCAGCAACGCATACAGGACCAACACCAGGACCACCACCACCGTGAGGCATAGCAAAGGTCTTGTGGAGGTTAAGGTGACAAACATCAGCACCGATAAAGCCTGGGTTTGTAAGACCTACCTGAGCATTCATATTTGCACCGTCCATATATACCTGACCACCAGCATCGTGTACTGCGTCAACGATATCGCGGATACGGCTCTCGAAGACACCGTGTGTAGATGGATATGTAACCATCAAACCGCACAACTCTGAAGAGTACTCCTCAGCCTTCTTCTTAAGATCCTCAACATCAATATTACCATTCTCGTCGCAAGCAACGATAACAATCTTCATACCTGCCATAGCTGCTGATGCAGGGTTAGTACCGTGTGCAGATGATGGGATAAGGATTACATTACGATAGCCCTGACCACGGCTCTGGTGGTATGCACGAATCATCATAAGACCTGCATACTCGCCCGCAGCACCAGAGTTAGGCTGAAGTGTGCAACCAGCAAAGCCAGTGATTACAGCCAAGTAGTTCTCAAGATTTGCGATAAGCTCGCGGTAACCCTCAGTCTGGTCTGCAGGAGCAAATGGGTGGATATTCTGGAAGCCTGGCAATGAGAGTGGCTGCATAAGCTGTGCAGCGTTGAGCTTCATTGTACAAGAGCCAAGAGAAATCATAGAGTTCATCAACGAGATATCACGCAACTCAAGCTTCTTGATATAGCGCATCATCTCTGTCTCAGTGCGATATGAGTTGAAGATACTCTCAGTAAAGAAGTCTGTACCACGCTTAACATCTGCAGCGATAGCAGCAACCTCGATACGCTTAACAGCCTTAGCCTTCTTACCGCGTGCCTCAGCAAAGATTTCTACAACTGCCTGAAGCTCTGCATCTGTAGTAACCTCGTCGAATGACATACGAACACAGTCATCAGCAGGATAGAAGAAGTTAATCTCGCGAGCAAGAGCGATATCCTGGATTACAGAGGCCTCTGCCTCAACCTCCAAGGTATCGAACAACGCCTGAGTGCGCACCTTATAACCCAAGCCCTCCAAAGCCTCCTTAACGGTAACAGCTGCAGTGTGTGCATTAAGCGCAGCACGCTCAAGACCCTCCTTACCATTATATATACAGTAGAAACCTACCATCGATGCCATCAAAGCCTGAGCAGTACAGATGTTAGATGTAGCCTTCTCGCGCTTGATATGCTGCTCACGCATCTGCAATGACATACGAAGAGCCTTATTACCCAAGCGATCTACAGATACTCCGATGATACGACCTGGCATATTACGCTTGTAAGCGTCGCGTGTAGCCATATAACCAGCCGATGGACCACCAAGACCCATAGGGCAACCCAAACGCTGGGTAGTACCCACTGCGATATCTGCACCCCACTCTGCTGGAGACTTCAACAATGCCAACGATAGAAGGTCGGCAACAGCAGTAACAAGAACACCTGCCTCGTGAGCCTTAGCTGCGAAGCCTGCGTAGTCGCGAACCTCACCGTTAGCTGCTGGGAACTGCAAGATAGCGCCAAACTCCTTACCTGAGAACTCGTATGTAGCGAAGTCGTCACGGATAATCTCGATACCGAATGGCTCAGAACGTGTGAGCAATACATCGAGTGTCTGTGGGAAGATATTTTCATCTACGAAGAGTTGATTTTTACCCTGCTTCACAGCATCACGTGAACGCAAAGCGTACATCATCAACATAGCCTCTGCAGTGGCTGTAGCCTCATCAAGAAGCGAGCAGTTGGCAACCTCCATACCTGTAAGCGAAAGGATAGCGGTCTGATAGTTTAGCAACGCCTCCAAACGACCCTGAGAGATCTCAGCCTGATATGGAGTGTATGATGTATACCACGCAGGATTCTCGAACACGTTACGCGATACGACTGCTGGCACTACGTTAGGATAGTAACCC
The DNA here is from genome assembly GCA_045633525.1 of Alistipes sp. GTDB lineage: Bacteria > Bacteroidota > Bacteroidia > Bacteroidales > Rikenellaceae > Alistipes. Next base: position 2,897 of record JAZQYM010000023.1, read on the forward strand.
ATACCGATAAACGAGCGCAATGTACGGTTCTTAGCTGCGAGAGCTGCGATATGTGATGCATACTCATACTCGCTCATTGCCTCTGGCAAGTCGAGTGCCTTCTTAAGGCGAATATTCTGTGGGATAACCTGCTGCAAAAGCTCCTCAACTGAGCCTACGCCAATTGTTGCAAGCATCTGCTGCAAATCCTCCTTAGAGTTTAGACCTGTATGACGGTCTACAAAGCTATCAAAGGTTTTCATTGTGTTAATTAATTATTAGTTGATTTAGTTTGTTATCAATAGGTAAACGAGCTACCACCTATAAACTCCCTAAGGAGCGATGTAGGAGGTATCTGGTCTGGTTGTATCGGGGTAAAGTTATCGAGGAAGCGCAACATACGCCTTGCCTCGGCATACTCTGGCTCGGTATCGGGCACCTCACGAAGCAGTGGCTCAGCAATAGCTCTCAATACCGAAATCTCGTAGAACAACGACGAGTTAAACATCACATTGGCATTCTCCTGATATGGGAAGATATGCTTCTCCTCGCCACGGCGCACCGAAGGCCACATCGAAAGTGTACGCAAGGCGTTATTACCGCGTGTAGCATTGTCGCGAATCATACGGCGCAACAGACGATTGTCGGTTGTAGGTATGCGCGAGAAGTTATCCATGGCTACGGACGTAAAGCACGAAATGTATATTTTGAACTTCTCACCTGCCGAAATACCTGGCGTAAGCTTTGGGTTAAGGGCGTGAATACCCTCCATAATGAGTATCGAGCGGTCGGTCAACTTAAGAGGCTTCTCATGCCACTGACGCTTACCCGATATAAAGTCGTAGCGTGGAATCTCCACACTCTCACCATTCGATAGCGCCGTCAAGTGCCTATTTAGCGTCTCAAGGTCAATAGCCTCCAATGCCTCGAAATCGGGTTTACCATCCTCACCAAGCGGAGTCTTATCTCTATCCACAAAGTAGTCATCAAGAGCAATAAGCACAGGGTCGAGACCCAACACACGAAGCTGCACACCAAGACGCTTCGAGAATGTAGTCTTACCACTCGACGAAGGACCCGAGATAAGCGCCAAGCGCACACCGCGCTCAGCATTAGCCTCAGCTATAGAGCGTGCAATCGATGCAATCTTATTCTCGTGGAAGGCCTCGGCAATTTGTATTAGCTCCGAGGTATCTCCATTCATAACTCGGCGATTCAAATCGCCCACAGTAGGCACACCCATAATATCTATCCACTGCTGATACTCGTGGAAGATATCAAACATCTTATCGTGATTTATCGTTGTTGTCACCACATCAGGGTTTGTACGCGCTGGAAGGGCAACATAGAGACCATTATAATACTGAGCGATATCGAAACGCTCAACGTATGCGGTTGAAGGAGCAAGCTCGCCATAGAAGTAGCCTGGCATCTCACCGAGGTAGTTCACCGTGCGATAAAGGCGTGGACGAGTGCTAAGCAACTCCAAACGGTCATCGAAGCCGTAGTTTGCATACTCCTTCGCCACCTCCTCAGCAAGACGTTTCTCGCGCCTGATAGGGATATCTTGAGCAACGATATCCTGCATACGCTGTTTTAGTAGCGCCACATCCTCGGCTGTAGGCACGATATTATCATCGTACTCGGCATAGAAGCCATTACCCAAGGTGTGACGGATGCGCAACTTGCGGTCAGGGAAGAGCTCCAACGATGCACGCTGCATCACAAAGGACAAGGTTCGCTGATAGACACGATAGCCCTCGAAGCTACGCATATCAAGGAACTCCACGGTTACGGGTTTGAAGATGCGATAGCCAAGGCTTTTGAAGGCGTTGTTTACTCGAGCTACAAGCACTGGGTAAGACATCGAAATACCTGCGTTGCACAACACATCCGCAAGTGTTGTACCCATCTCCACATCTACATTTGTAAAGTTATTTATTAAGCGTAGTGTTACCTTATGCATACTCTTCAACCTTTTTTTTTAAGTAATTTGAGTGTAAAGATAGTAATTTTTTATAAATTTGTAACGATTAAAACGGACAACTTATGCGAAAACAACTATTTTTTTTCACATTCCTACTACTTTCGGGCATCCTATTTTGGCAATGTAGCACCCCTACAGAGCAACACATATATGTAATCGCCACAAACGACATACACGCCTCGATTGAGAATATGCCAAAACTCAAGACCATAATCAATGAGTATGAGAAGCGCGGCGAGGTTATCGTTGTGGACTCAGGAGATAGAGTCTCGGGCAACGCATACGTAGATGATGCCACCATCCCTGGAGCACCTATAATAGAGCTTATGAACGACGTGGGCTATGACATAGCAACCCTCGGCAACCACGAGTTTGACAAGGGCTCGGAGGTGCTAAATGCGATGATTAGTTGTGCTAAGTTCCCTATCGTATGTGCAAACGTGGAGGCTAAAAATGGGGCTACTACCCTACAGCCATACACCATTATCGAACACTATGGCGTAGAGCTTGGCTTCGTGGGCATTGTAGATACAGACAACCACGGCAAGCCTTTGGGTGGCAACGACTCATACACCAACTATACATTCACCCCAGATGTGGAGACCGCTTGCAGAGTTTGCGAAGAGATTGCCCCAAACTGCGATTTCGTTATTCTTCTATCGCACATGGGTCTTGACCGAGATATCATCGTTGCCGAGCAGAGCCCACACTGCCATTGGATTGCTGGAGGTCACAGCCACGACCTGGTAAACGAGCGACACGAATACACACATATCTCGCAGAATAAGAATAAGTTACGCTATATAACCATCGCAGATATCACGGTAAAGGATAAGCATATCACAGATGTGAAATATGAGCAGATTGCTACAGATGATATCGACCCAGACGAGGCGATGGCAGAGCAGGTAGAGAGAATAAAGGCAAGCGACCCAAAGCTAAATAGCATAATTGGTCACGCCACAGCTACTGCCACAAAAGATGGCGTAGCAAACTTCACTATCGATGCCTTGGCAAACTACCCTTATCGCAATGGATTTGTACCAGAGATTACCTTCTACCACTATGGTGGCATCCGACTTGAGGAGATTAAGGAGGGCGATATCAAACTTGTCGAAATCCTTAATAATGACCCATTTATGTCAACAATATATATCGGCACTATGACACAGAAGCAGCTTCGCGACTTTATTATTGCGAAGTACAATAGTGGCACTCCAGATCGCCCCGACAAGGAGTCACACTACCCATACTTCCGTTCGGATGTGCCATACACAATTATCCTAAACGAGGAGGGCGATGCCAAGGAGGTTATATTCGACTTGGAGGAGCGCTCATACCGTGTTGCGATGTGCAACTATATCGCTGAGAACTATATCAATAGCGTAATCGTATCACGTCAATTGCGCCCAACAAATATCTCTGTTCGCGAGGCTATGCTCCGTCATTTAAGCAGCTTCGAGAATAGAGCATTTACCCCAAATAACGAGTGCTACCAAACCGAGAAACAAGAGGAATAGTATGTTAGAGACTTGCTATCAGAGGGAGCTTATAGAGGTTGGTTGCGATGAGGCTGGCAGAGGCTGTCTTGCAGGCTCGGTCTTTGCTGCAGCGGTGATACTCCCTCCCGATTTCCACCACCCACTATTAAACGACTCGAAGCAGATGACCGAGGCACGACGCAACAAACTGCGCACGATCATCGAGGATGAGGCGTTGGCGTGGTATGTAGCCGATGTTAGTGCCGAACGTATCGACCAGATAAATATTCTAAATGCCTCTATCGAGGGTATGAATATCGCTATTAAGAATCTGAGTATCACGCCAGAGTATATCGTTGTGGACGGCAATAGATTTAAAACCGACCTCGATATTCCATGGCGCACAATAGTCAAGGGCGACGGCAAGTATGCCAATATCGCTGCGGCATCGGTACTCGCCAAGACTCACCGTGACGAGTATATGCAACGCCTCGATAAGGAGTACCCAATGTACGGCTGGTCAAAAAATAAGGGTTACCCTACGCGTGACCACCGCCTTGCCATCCGCGAGCACGGTCTCTCACCCTACCACCGCCTAACCTTCAACACATCACCCGAGCAGTTGGAACTTTTCTAAAGTGAAAACTGAAAACTGTACTTTGCTACGGCTTGTAGAGCAAGCAAAGTTGCTCTACAAGCCATAGCAAAGTCGAGGCATTACGAAGTTTTGCCTCAAAAGTGTGGTGCGCTTCGCGCAAGATTAATTATTTGGAGACAGCAGGGACAACAGAGACCACAGGGACAACAGAGAAATTTATTATCATTCTGATGATACTCTGTTTCGCTGTGGTCTCTTTCGTCTCTGTGGTC
>JAZQYM010000024.1:0-18338 GCA_045633525.1 Alistipes sp.
CCTAACAAAAAAGGCGACAATGGGACGTACGTTCAAGTACTACCCATCGTCGCCTTTTTCGCCGAGTGTAGCACTCGGCGCCCTTCTGGCAAGAAATTTGGGTTGTGCGCTTGGTAAGGTTTTTTTTGAGACCACAGAGACGAGAGAGACGACAACGAAACAGAGTATCAAAAATTCTCTCTGTTGTCCCTGCTGTCTCTGTTGTCTCCCAATAATTAATCTCGCGCGAAGCGCACCTTTTCAGTTTTCAGTTTTCAGTTCAAAAAAGAGGGCGAGGACTAAGACAGTCCTCGCCTCTTTGCCTCCTCCTCCATAAGCTGATAGGCGGCTTCGTATTCGTTTGGGATGATGCCATCCAATATGGCATTTTTGATGACCTCCTTAATCTCGCCAATTGCCGAACATGGCGGCAGGTTATAGGTCTTCATAATTATATCGCCCGTGATAGGTGGTTGGAAGTTACGCACTCTATCGCGTTCCTCCAAATCCTGCATCTTAGCCCTCACAAGCTGAAAATTCCTCAAAAATTGCTTAACCTTTGCATCTATGCCCGAGGTTATATCCGCCTCGCATAGGGTCATTAGTTTCTCGATATCGTCACCAGCCTCAAAGAGTAGACGGCGTACAGCTGAGTCTGTTACCAAGTCCTCCGAGAGCACGATAGGGCGCATGTGTAGGAAGACCATCTTCTGCACAAAGCGCATAGGCTCGTTCATCGGGAGCTTCAGACGACGGAAGATTTGTGGTATCATCTTCGAGCCCACAACCTCGTGCTGGTGGAAGGTCCATCCATGTTTAGGGTCATACACCTTCGTTGTAGGCTTGCCGATATCGTGTAGCAGTGCTGCCCAGCGTAACCAAAGATCATCGGTATGCTTGGCTACATTGTCCAGCACTTTCATCGTATGTTCAAAGTTATCCTTGTGGGCGTGCTTACCTCTGCGCTCAATGCCCGACATACGCTCTAACTCGGGTAGTACGTGTTGGAGCAATCCCGAATTGTGCATAAGCGTAAGACCTATTGAAGGCGCTGGTGAGGCAAGTATCTTGTTGAGCTCCACATTGATACGCTCCTTTGTAATAATCTTTATGCGCTCTGCCTGACGGCAGATGCCATCGAAGGTCTCATCGTCGATATCGAAGCCAAGCTGCGAAGCGAATCTTACGGCGCGCATCATTCTAAGAGGGTCATCCGAGAAGGTCTTATCTGGCTCGCAAGGGGTGCGGATAATGCAATCCTCCAAGTCCTCCATACCTCCAAATGGGTCTACCAATTCGCCAAATGTTGCACCATTCACCGACCACGCCATTGCGTTGATAGTGAAGTCTCTACGACGTTGGTCATCCTCCAATGTACCTGGCTCCACCTGTGGGTTGCGTGACTCTGGTGTATAGCTCTCCTTGCGTGCACCCACGAACTCAACCTCGGTATCGCGCCAGCGGAGCATAGCTGTGCCATAGGTCTTGAAAATCGTAACCTTAGCGCCAAGCTCCCTGCCCAGCTCCTCGGCAACAGCAACGCCACTACCAACCACCACAATATCTATATCCGATGATGGGCGATAAAGATAGTAGTCACGCACGTAGCCACCGACAACATAGGCCTCTACGCCCATGCGGTCGACAACACGTGTTATATGCTTGAAAATAGGGTGCTTTAGTGGCATCTATGAGGCTATTTATTAAGTGCTCGACTAATGCAACGCTGATAGATACCCACGGTATTTTCCAAGCCCCAATATAGTGCGTCGCTGATAAGGGCGTGACCGATAGATACCTCATCAACCCAAGGAATACGCTCGATAAAATACTGCAAATTCTCAGTATTGAGGTCGTGACCAGCATTAAGACCAAGACCCACACGGCGTGCCTCCTCAGCAGCTGCAACGTATGGTGCGATTGCCTTCTCTCTATCCTCAGCATAGCCCGCAGCGTATGCCTCGGTGTAGAGCTCAACGCGGTCGGCGCCACACTCCTTAGCCGCTGTAACCATCTCAACTACAGGGTCTACAAAGATTGAAACGCGGATGCCTGCCTTATGGAAACGATCTGCCATAGCGCGTAGGTAGTCGCGGTGTTTGATAGTATCCCAACCAGCCGATGAGGTGATAGCATCTTCGGCATCTGGCACGAGTGTCACCTGCGCAGGGCGCACCTCCTCGACAAGCTCGCAGAAACTCTCGATAGGGTTGCCCTCGACGTTTAACTCTGTGGCGATGTGAGCCTTTAGCTCCCTTACGTCCGAATAACGGATATGGCGAGCATCTGGGCGTGGGTGCACCGTAATGCCATCAGCGCCAAAGCGCTCGATATCGAGTGCCGCCTTAAGTAGGTTAGGCATATTTCCGCCACGCGAATTGCGCACGACGGCAATCTTATTGATATTTACACTTAACTTGGTCATATTTCTCTCTCTTTAGCGCACTACGACGCATACTCTAATACAATCAATAATAACAAATTTGGGTTATATGTGCTCAAACCTCACAATAATTATTATCTTTGCATAGCAAAGTTACGATTTTTTTTCATTTCGTCGCTATGAATGTAATACTTTTTTCACGCAAGCAGGTCAATCATCGTGCCGAGCAACTGAGAACGATGTTCGATGTTATAGCTCGTCTGAGGTTGCAATATACTATAAATGAGGAGTTTGCAGAAGTTGTTGAGGAAATTTTAGGTATTGATATAGATTCTTCAAAACGCTTCTCTGGGCAGGCTCAAGCAACAGGTGATGATGTTATGGTCACATACGGAGGCGACGGTACACTTCTCGAGGGTGTGCAGCGCCTACCTCACTTTGCCGTACCAGTGGTTGGTATCAACTGTGGTCGCTTGGGCTATCTTACTGTAGATAACGGAGATGGCATCGAGGAACTCTTTGAGCGTATCGTACAGGGTAAGGTGTTTTTTGAGCGACGAAGTATGCTTCGTGTAGAGGGTGATTTCGGTGGTGAAGGTGGCTATTTGGCTCTTAACGAGGCTACGATTCATCGCCACGGAGCGACGATGATATCGCTATATACGTTGGTTAATGGTAATAGGGTATCGACCTACCACGGTGACGGTCTTGTGGTCTCTACGCCTACAGGCTCTACGGCATATTCGTTGAGTGTTGGAGGCCCGATTGTAGACCCCCGTTGTCGTTGCTTTATCCTCTCGCCATTGGCGCCTCATAACCTTACAATGCGACCTGTGGTAGTGCCTGATAGTGTGGAGATTGAGCTTCAACTTATGTCGCGAGGCTCGGATGCCTTTATCTCGTTGGACAACCGCACATTTAGGCTTAAGGATGGGGCGCAAATTAGAATTACAAATGCCGAAGAGCAGCTTATTCTTGCGACCTCGCACAATAATACCTTCTACGACACGTTGAGAAATAAGATGATGTGGGGTGTAGACCCTCGTTAGAACGGTCAAATTATCAAGTATTGTAGCGCTGTAATCTATTGATAATTAAGTGTATATAAATTCTCTCGCGCACGGGTGTGTATTTTTGTGGGTTTGAGATTGTGAATTGTGGAATTTATTGCGTACATTTGTCGGATATTATGAGCGAAAAAAGAGTCATACCTAAGCATGTAGCCATCATCATGGATGGCAATGGTCGTTGGGCAAAGCAGCGAGGCAAGGAGCGTTTCGAGGGACATCTAATGGGTGTTGAGTCGGTACGTGCCGTTGTTCGTGCAGCTGTGCGTAATGGCGTTGAGTGGCTTACGCTCTACGCCTTCTCTACGGAGAATTGGGGTCGTCCTCAGGAGGAGGTCGATGCCATCATGGAGCTCTTCTGCCGCACGGTGATGAACGAGGGCGAGGAGTTGGCGCGACAGGGCGTGAGAGTGAAGATTTTGGGTGAGCGTTCACGATTCTCGGAGGGCGTGTTGCAGATGATTGAGCGCATCGAGAGTGTTACGGCGGCAGCAGATAGATTGACCTTGATGCTTGCCTTTAACTACTCATCACGTCGAGAGATGGTGCTAGCAGCACAGTCGTTGGCCGAGCGTGTGGCTAAGGGAGAGATTAAGGTTGAGGATATCAACGAGGAGAGTTTTTCAAACGCTTTGATGACCTCAGGTACACCCGATCCCGACTTGATTATACGCACAAGTGGCGAGTGTCGTTTGAGTAACTTCTTGCTATGGCAGGCATCATACGCGGAGTTCTACTTCCCTGAGGTGTTGTGGCCAGACTTCAACGAGAAGGAGTTTGATAGAGCTATGGAGGCATTTGCACACCGTGAGCGTAGGTATGGTTTAGTTACAGAACAGGTGAAGGATGAAGAGTAAAATACTTATAATCTTATTTTTAGCAGTTACCTTTGGGGTTGTTGAGCTCTCAGCGCAGCAAACCGCAAGGGATTATGCTGTTGGCGATGTTGCCAACAACGAGATAACCGATACGGTGGACTTCGACCGCAACGCACCAATCCTAACGGAGGGCGATGGCAAGCTATATTATATTCGCCATATTAATCTCCACGGCGTTAAGTATCTAAATCATAGTATTTTGAAGTCGTCGGCAGGTTTGGTCGAGGGCGATTCGATATATCTTCCAAGCAAGTTTATCTCCAATGCTATGCAGCGTCTATGGTCGCCAAGCTACTTCTCGAATATTCAGATTGGTGCGACTATCGAGGGAGACTCGTTGGATTTGGAGGTATTCCTTAAGGAGCGTGCTCGAATTCTTACGTGGAACATCGAGGGTGTGACAAAGTCGAAGGCTAAGGATTTGCATGAGGAGGTTTTGAAGTTGCGTCGTAATACTGAACTGTCTGACTATGTTATCGATAAGAATGTAAAACTTATTAAGGAACACTTTGCTGAGAAGGGTTTTAGAACGTGTGATGTGGATGTACGCATTACTAACGACACTCTCTATGAGCAGTGTGTAAACGTAACCTTCGACATCGATAAGGGTCCAAAGGTTAAGGTCGGTGCTATCAACTTCGAGGGCAACGAGACCTTCGATGATAAGCGTCTACGTCGTACCTTTAAGAAGACCCATCAGAAGAGTATCAACATCTTCCAAAATAAAAAACTCTTGGACGAGGAGTATGAACTTGATAAGGAGTATCTTCTCGATTTCTATAACTCGCAGGGCTATCGTAACGCTACAATCCTTAGCGATTCGATATATTATATCGATGATGAGACTCTTGGTATCGATATCAAACTCTCAGAGGGTAATAAGTACCATATTCGCAATGTAAACTGGGTTGGTAACTCGGTTTATACCACTGAGCAGCTACAGTCGATGTTTGGTGTTCACCCTGGTGACACCTACGACAAGAAGTCGATGCACAAGCGCCTCGGTATTGGCAAGGAGCAGAATCCTGAGGAGATGTCTATCTCGTCGATGTATCAGAATAGTGGCTATCTCGCATCGCAGATCGAGCCTACAGAGATTATCGTAGGTCCCGACTCGTTGGATATCGAGATTCGTATCTACGAGGGTAAGCCTTACACTATCAACGAGGTAGGTATTTCGGGTAATATGCGTGTCGACGATGAGACTATCCGTCGCGAGTTGTATGTGCGTCCAGGTGAGTTGTATAATCGTGCACTTATCATGCAGACGATGCGTACCCTTGCAGGTATGGGTCATTTTGACGAGCAGTATATCGTTCCAGATATGCAGCCAGTATCTGACGAGTTGGTAAATATTAACTGGCCACTTCAGGAGAAGGCATCAGATCAGTTTAATATCGCTGGTGGTTGGGGTGCTGGTACCTTTGTAGGTAGCATTGGTGTTACGCTCAATAACCTTTCGATGAAGAACCTCTTTAAGAAGGGTGCTTGGCAGCCATACCCATCGGGTCAGAATCAGAAGCTATCTATCTCGGGTCAGACAAACGGTACATACTACAAGGCGTTGTCGATGAGCTTTACCGACCCTTGGCTTGGTGGTCGCCGTCCTAACTCGTTCACCTTGTCGGGGTATATTTCGGAGCAGAATAACGCATACTATGTATGGCAGACGGCAACGATGTACTACCGCTCTATGGGTCTCTTTGCTGGTTTCGGTAAGCGTATGCAGTGGCCTGATCCATACTTTACTTTCTATGGTGAGTTTGGTTATCAGCGCTACGACCTTCATGGCTGGAATTCGTTTATCCTAAATAATGGTAAGGCTAATACGCTATCGTTGAAGCTCGTTTTCCAACGCTCATCTGCCGATTCTCCATTCTTCGCTCGTTCGGGTTCTGAGTTTACACTCTCGGTGCAGGCGACACCTCCATTCTCGTTGTGGGATGGCAAGGATTACGCCGCTCTTAGCCAGGAGAATACCGATGCTGCCAAGCAGGAGATGTATCGTTGGATTGAGTTCCACAAGTGGTTGTTGAAGGGGCGCTGGTACTATCCTGTGACCAACGATCAGAAGTTGATTCTTATGCTCGGTGCCGAGATGGGTTACTTGGGCAACTATAACGAGAATAAGGTATCTCCATTTGAGCGCTTCGAGATTGGTGGTGACGGTATGACGGGTTACAATATGTATGGTGTCGATATCATCGCATTGCGTGGTTACGACGATGGTGCTCTCGATCCATCTAACTACTACTCTGTGGCTTATAATAAGTACACCATGGAGCTTCGCTATCCAGTAATCCTTAAGCCAAGCTCTTCGATCTACGTGCTCGGCTTCTTGGAGGGTGGTAGTGGTTTCAACTCGTGGAGCGAGTTCTCGCCATTTAAGATTAAGCGTTCGGCAGGTGTTGGTGTTCGTATGTTCTTGCCTGTTGTCGGTCTTATTGGTGTCGACTGGGGTTATGGCTTCGATATGCCATTTGGCTCTACAGAGCGTAGTGGCTCGCAGTTCCACTTTGTACTTGGACAGCAATTCTAATAAAGTTTGGCAATAAATTTGAGAATTACTCATTTATATTTATAGGACGATAAATATTTGCATTATGAGAAGAGTAATTTTGGCAATCGTGGCGGTGCTTTTCACCGTGGGTGCTGCGTCGGCGCAGAACTATATGGTTGTAGATAGCGAGAAGGTATTTAAATCTTTGGCGGAGTATAATAGTGCCCTTGAGCAGATTGATAACCTATCGAAGAGCTATCAGGAGGCTGTAGATACTAAGTTCCAGGAGGTCGAGAAGCTCTACAACAACTATATGCAGCAGCGCGCCTACCTCTCTGCGAGCTCACGCCAGCAGGTAGAGCAGCAGATTTTGGATCTTGAGGCTCAGGCTACAGCCTATCAGGAGTCTCTATTTGGTGCCGAGGGCGAGCTTATGAAGCGCCGTATGGAGCTTATACAGCCTATCCAGAGCAAGGTCTTTAGCGCGATTGAGAGCTACTCAAAGCAGAATGGCTATGACCTTGTAATAGATATTGCAGCCAACCCAACGGTGCTCTACTACTCTGAGAGTGTGAATCGTACCCAGGCTATTATTGAGTCATTGAAATAGATAAATTTTTAGTATATAGTTTTTATGAAGAAGTTTTTGAAACTAACCCTTGCTGTTGTGCTTATGGTAAGTGCTACAGCTGTTAGCGCCCAGAAGTTCGGTCGCGTAGATTTGGCTGCTGTTGTAACCAATATGGCAGAGTTCAAGGAGGCTCAGACCAACCTTGAGGCTTACGGTCGTGATCTTCAGGATCAGCTTGAGCAGATTCAGGTAGAGTTCAACAAGCTCTACGCTGAGTACGAGAAGAATGTTACAACCTACACAGATACTGTTCGCCAGCTTAAGGAGCGCGAGCTTACTGAGCTCCAGCAGCGCTTCCAGGACTTCCAGCAGCTTGCACAGCAGGATATGGCAAAGAAGGAGGCAGAACTTATGAATCCTATCTATGAGAAGGCTAACGATGCTATCAAGCAGGTATCATCTGCAGGTGGCTATGTAGCTATCTTTAGCACCACTTCAGATCAGCCAGCCGCTGCTGGTCTTGCATACTTTGACCCAGCGCAGCTAACAGATATTACGCCAGAGGTAAAGGCTGCCCTCGGCATTCAGTAATTTCTTGTGATAAGGGGTCATCTTCGACTCTTCAGTCAAACTGGCGAATGGGAAATACACCAAGTATGTCCCATCCGCCAGTTTTCGTGTCAGAGCCAAATCTGACCCCTTCTGACAAGAAATTAATTTCTCACGATAAGTCGCAATCTGCGGCACATCCCAAAAGTTCAAACCACCCAGAGCTGTACTTCGTGTACTATCCCTGGGTGGTTTCTTTTGCGATGCACCACATCTCACGCCTTCTCCTGAGAAATTAGGTCGTGCAGGTGGGAAGGTCTGTTCAGTTAAAAGTCTGCGACTTTTTATTAGGGAGTTTAAGGAGTTTAAGGAGATTAGTGAGTCTGTATCAATAAAACACTAACCTCCCTAAACTCTCTAACTTCCCTAATTTCCCTAATCTCACTTTTTACTTTTGCGCACCTTACTTTTCAGTTTTCAGTTTTCAGTTTGTTACGCGATGCGCTCGATTTTGCTCTTGGCGTAGTCGAGGTGATAGTCGTGTTACATTCTTTTATTCTCCCATTACCTCTATATTCCCCATACTATTGTTGTTCGTTTGGGAAATATTTTCTAAATTTGTAGTGCTATTTGGATAGAGTAGCAGACATATTGAAAGTGTTTTTCGCACTCCTTGCTTGAAAATGTGGAAGTTTTCTAAACTGAAGGATACGAACAGCATTCATTCCTTGTATATGTATGGGAACGGCATACAATGTGCCTATGTCCCGCACTATACGGGTGTGGGGCATTGTATCGTTTATTTCAGTTTAGGTCTTTCCACAACCCTCGAGCAGATATTCGAATTCAACTCCACACTTTCTTTTTAGAACATTCCTTAATATAGCATCACCATAGAGGAGTGTATGGTAATACAGTTTGACACAAACATAAAACTTATATCACTATGAAAAAACTATTTTTACTTTTTGCATTAGCTGTTGTAGCAATGTCGTGCAGGGGCCACTGTCCGTCAAATGAGATTTGGTACACTACTACAGATGGCAAGAAACTCTTTCCTAATAATACCGAGCCAGCAGCTTTTGGAACATTGTTAGTATCAAATATCTACAAAGATGGTCAGGGTGTACTTACTTTTGATGATGATATTACTCTAATTGGTGACAGTGCATTTTCGGATTGTACAACTCTTGCGACTATTACAATTCCGGAAAGTGTAACTGAAATTGGAGATTCTGCATTCTCTGGTTGCAGTAGCCTAACAAGTGTAACTATTCTAGATAGTGTAACTACAATTGGCCGTTCTGCATTCGAAGGTTGCAGTAGCCTAACAAGTGTAACAATTGGAGATAGTGTAACAACAGTAGAAAGAGAAGTTTTTGCTAAGCGACCTCTTGGATGCAAATATGCCGACTTCCTACATCTCCCACACGATCTTAGAGGTCACTTTGACTTTGATGAGGCTGTGGAGGAGGCTAAAAGTGTGGATATGCCAATCCTTGTATATGTTGTAGGTCACGCTTGTAACAACTGCCGCGAGATGGAGAATGTGGTATGGAGCGACTCGAAGGTATTGCCAATGCTTCAGAACGACTTTGTTATCTGCGCACTATACGTTGACGATATGACAAAGGTCGAGGGTGGCAAGCGTTTGGGTTCTATCAACTCTCAGCTTGCGCAGGAGCGCTGGGGTATAAATGCACAGCCAGGCTATGTCCTTCTCTCTCCCGATGGCGAGAAGGTCTTGGCTGCCCCACGCGGTTATGATTGCGATATCAATGCATTTGTAGAGTTCTTAAGCGAGGGACTATCTCCAAAAATTACACCAAAGAGTTTCGGTATTGTTCAGAATGAAAACGAGGGCTCCCCAGTAGAGTGGCTCATTAGCGCAGAAGATAATGGCGATGGAACCTTCGATGTAACTTTTGATGCGACTATCGCTGAGGGCTTCCACGGCTACCCTATGACCGATTTCTCTGCACCTTACTTTGAGTTTGACAACGTCGAGATTGTGGGTGAGGTTGTAGAGCCGCTTACAGCCCAGGAGCGCTCAGATGATTTTGGTGGTACATCATTCATCTACTACGATAAGGCAACATATATCTTTACTGTAAAGGCAAATCCTAGTCAGAAGATAAGTGGCTTTATTCAGGCAATAATCTGCACTAACGATACTAACCAGTGTACAGCGAACCTCGCTGAGTTCGTTATTTTTATGCCAGCTTGTGCGTACTAATTCGAGAATTTAATCAATACAAATGGCTGCCTAAGTCGGGCAGCCATTTATTGTTACGCGATGCGCTCGATTTTGCTCTTTGCGTAGTCGAGGGTGATGACCTTCTCGCCGTCGGTAGGCATATCGAACATCACATCCATCATTATCGCCTCGCAGATGGTGCGGAGACCTCGTGCACCGAGTTTGAACTCCACGGCCTTGTTCACGATATACTCGAGAACATCCTCCTCGAAACGGAGTTTGATATCGTCGAGCTCCATAAGGCACTCGTACTGGCGGATAATAGAGTTCTTAGGCTCTGTAAGGATTGAGCGTAGGGCCTCGCGCTCCAATGGCTCCATATAGGTAAGCACTGGAAGACGACCAATAAGCTCTGGGATAAGACCGAAAGAGCGTAGGTCCTGAGGTTGGATATACTGCATAATATTGTTCTCGTCGATGCGCTTATTTACAGATGCACCGTAGCCGATAGCATTTGTATTTAGTCGCATAGCGATCTTCTTCTCGATGCCGTCGAAGGCACCACCGCAGATAAACAATATATTAGAGGTATCAACCTGGATATACTGCTGGTCGGGGTGCTTGCGACCACCCTGAGGTGGAACGTTCACAACCGTGCCCTCCAAGATCTTAAGCAGAGCCTGCTGCACACCCTCGCCCGATACATCGCGGGTGATAGATGGGTTGTCGCCCTTGCGTGCAATCTTGTCGACCTCGTCGATAAAGATGATACCGCGCTCGGCGGCCGCCACATCGTAGTCTGCAGCCTGAAGCAAGCGAGAGAGAATGCTCTCCACATCCTCGCCCACATAACCTGCCTGGGTCAATGCTGTAGCATCGACAATAGAGAATGGTACGTGGAGCAACTTAGCAATTGTGCGCGCCATAAGGGTCTTGCCGGTACCTGTAGGACCAACCAGTACGATGTTTGACTTATCGAGCTCTACATCCTGTGTCTTACCCTTAGCAAGCAATCGTTTGTAGTGGTTGTACACCGCAACAGATAGATACCTCTTAGCTGTGTCTTGACCGATAACATACTCATCAAGGAAGCTCTTGATGCGGTCTGGGCGCATAAGGTCCTCCTTCTTAAGTGGGCGGAACTTAGAGTTGCCACTCTTTGCCTTTTTGCTACCCTTGGCGATGATATCGTGCTCTACAAGCAGGTCGTAGCCGTGCTCGATGCACGATGCGCAGATAGAGGAGCCATCTGCTCCATTAAACATTAGCGCCACCTCGTTGGCTGGAGCACCGCAGAAGGAGCAGTGTGCGCCATTGTGCTCGCCACCTTTTCGTGATTTCTGTGTCATAGCCTACTTGCGCTTAGTTTGAACAATATCGATAAGACCATACTCCTTTGCCTCCTGGGCTGTGAGCCAGTAGTCGCGGTCCGCATCCTTCTCAATCTTCTTAATAGATACACCAGAGTGGTGTGATAGAATCTCATATAGCTCCTTCTTAGTCTTAGCAATCTCGCGAGCCGTAATCTCAATATCCGAAGCCTGACCCTGAGCGCCACCAAGTGGCTGGTGAATCATCACACGCGAATGAGGTAGTGCCGAGCGCTTGCCTGCAGCACCTGCCGTTAGAAGCACAGCACCCATGGATGCTGCCATACCAGTACAGATGGTTGCTACATCCGACGAGATAAGTTGCATGGTGTCGTAGATGCCCAAACCTGCCGATACTGAGCCGCCAGGAGAGTTGATATATAGTTGAATATCCTTATCTGGACCTACAGACTCAAGGAAGAGCAACTGTGCTTGGATGATATTAGCTGCGTCGTCGTAGATAGGCGCACCGAGGAAGATGATGCGATCCATCATCAATCGTGAGAAGACATCCATAGCTGCAACATTAAGGTGGCGCTCCTCGATAATCGTTGGCGACACGTAGTTGTTGATTTCTGAACGGAAGTCGTGTAGTGTCATCGAGTTGATGCCACAATGTAGTCGTGCGTATTTCTCAAACTCTTTCATTGTTTCATAGCTTATTTAAGGAAAGAGGCTATCCTACGATTGCGGGATAGCCTCTTTGCCTATTGTGTTGTTTACAAGGGCTTAATTAAGCCATCTCAGAAGCAAGCTTTGCGAACTCATCAGCAGAGATAGCCTTCTCTGTGATCTTCACCTTGCCACGGATGTACTCAACAACCTTCTCCTCAAAGAGCTTCTCGTAGATCTTCTGAAGCTGCTCCTTGTTGTCCATAATCTGCTTTGCGAAGTTCTCAAGCATATCTGCTGGTGCAGATGGCATACCGTACTGAGCAAACTGCATCTGAGCAAACTGCATAGCCTCAGCCTTAGCCTCCTCCTGTGATACCTTCAACTCGCCCTCAGTGATAAAGTGCTTCTGAATGTAGTTCCATGTGAACATCTTGATGAATGCACCGAAGTCCTTCTCGATCTCCTCGCGTGAGAACTTGCCCTCGTTGATAACATACAACCAGCGCTTCAAGAACTCCTCAGGCATCTGGATGTTAGCCTTCTCAATAACAAAGTCACGGATAGTGTTTGTGAACAAGAAGTCGCACTCGCGCTTAAGCTCTGACTCGATCTGCTCGTCGATGAACTTCTCGAACTCCTCCTCGTTGTTTACATTACCTGCAGGGAATGCCATCTTGAAGAACTCCTCGTTGAGCTCAGGCTCGCTGAAACGGCGAATCTTTGTGATCTCCAACTCGAACTCTGGCTTAACCTCTGCCAACTCCTCCTGCTTAACGCCAAGGATAGATGCACGCTGCTCAGGCTTCTTGTAGAGCTCCTCGATGTTTACAGTAGTCTTGTAACCTACCTTCTTGCCCTTCCATACCTTGCGCTCCTCCTCAGTCATAGAGATAAGACCAACGTAAGCCTCCTCGATACGCATATCGCCATTGTCGAGTGTTACGCTCAAAGCCTCGTCATCAGCAACCTTGTCTACCTCTACCAAGCGACCGTAGCGGCGAAGGTAGTTAGAGCGGTAGTCTGTACGCATCTTTTTGTCAACCTTGATCTTGTTGTAAACAACCTTATCCTTAGCTGTGAACTCAACATCGATCTTTGGAGCCTCACCGTACTCGAAAACGAACTCGAACTCTGTACCGTTCTCGAAGTCGAACTCGCCCTGCTCCTCTGATGGGATGATATCGCCTACATAGTCGATATTCTCATTCTTCAAGTACTCAAAAACTGAGTTTGAAGCGAGGTGGTATGACTGCTCTGCAAGGATATGCTTGCCGTACATCTTCTTAACGATGCCCATAGGTACCATGCCTGGACGGAAACCTGGCACGTTAGCCTTGCGCTTGTACTCCTTCAACTGCTTCTCTACTGCCTGACCGTAGTCTGCCTCACCAACAACGACCTTAACTATTGATACGCCACCGTCGCGCTGCTCTTTTGTAATGTTCATAGTCTCTATATTTTTTTGTTATTGTATTTTATTCCTTATATTTATATAGAAAATCGCGCAAAGATACATAAAAAACTCTTAACCCGCAAATTCTTTGTTATTATTTATGTTTTTTGTACCTTTGCCGTCGGAACTACGGCTCCTCTATAGCTTGGTTGTGCTAACTCGAATGGCTCAAGTGGGTGATGGGTGTTTAAAATCGTATGGTGTTGCACTGGGAACAACGGCTTCTCTACAGCTTGGTTGTGCTAAACTGAATGATTAAGTAAGAGTATGATATTTGATGTTGCGCGACATAAATTCTCGGAGGGTTTGATTACACTGATGCTCTTTGCGTTAGTGGCACTCCTGGCGGCACTATCTACGACCGACATTGTGGCGGTAGAGGGTGGTGCTCCGTTGCGTGGCATTATAGAGCAGTTTGCGGTTGATCACCCTGTGGTCTCGGCGTTGTTGCTCTTCCCAATGCTCATGTATTCGGGTTTGCGTTTCGCTCGTGCAGCTGTTCGTATTGGGTTGTACTCGGCCTCGTCGTTGGGTCTGTTGGCTCTCGGTAGTGTGGCGATGTTTGGGTGTGTAACATCTGCAAACTACCTATACCTCATGGTCGTGGTGTTGCTTGTGGCAGAGTTATTGGGGCGTTTGCTTTATTGTTTCGGCCACGAGAAACGTATGGGCTATCTCTTTACGGCTATGCTATCGTTGGGTGTTATGCCATTGGTGGACAGTGCGTTGATACCTCTCGCTCTTATTCTGTCTGTGGTGGTAATTATTATTCGTGGAACGCTTCGTGAGGCTATTATAATGGTCGTAGGCGTGGCATTACCGACCTTTGTATATTGCTATTTGATGTGGCTCTATGGTGGGGAGTTTAGTGTAGCCTTTTGGGAGATATGGAATGTTGGTGGTGTTGTAGATGGTTACGATGCACTGCTCTCATACCTTACGGTTCCACGTCTAATCTTTTTAGGTGCGACGCTCTTTATTTCGATATGTAGTCTTATATCTTTTTGGGGTGTTCGTGTTACTCTTGTAGACTCGTCACGAGTTGTCTGGCGCTTGCTTATAGCGCTGCTTATTATGCTTGTTGCAATGCTTCTTTTGATGCCGCTAACATCCCCTGCGATAGTGGTATTTTTGGTGCTTGTGATGACCCTTATGCTACCTCAATTGTTCGTTAGAATCGATGCGCTAACTGCGACCATTGTCTATCTAATTTGGGTCGCTTCAGCCTTTGTAACTCTCCTCTAAATTGGGCTTAATAAGGGAGTCTTTGCCGCTTTGTGCTATTCTGTTTTACTCCACATATTGTCCTGTTTGGTAAATTGTGCAAGTTGATGTTCGTTGTCGGCTTGTTTGAAATCTGTGCGTTTTATATAAGTTACTGTAAACCAATAAGATAACACTAAAACCATAAATGTGTTATTATAATTCTGAAAATATTATAAGTAAATTCTATCGGTATTTTGGTGATTTTAGGGTGTTTTGAATGAAAAAAGTATCTATATATATTGTATTTGAAAAATTTTTAGTATCTTTGCGGGCAATTTCTTCGGAAATGAAATTGAAACAGTTAACAAAAAATTAAAAGGACAAAATTTTTTAAGAGATGCCAACAATTCAGCAGCTTGTAAGAAACGGTCGAGTGTCAATGGTGGAGAAGAGTAAGTCACCAGCACTCGCTGCGTGTCCTCAGCGTCGCGGAGTTTGTACTCGTGTGTACACAACTACTCCAAAGAAGCCTAACTCAGCGATGCGTAAGGTTGCACGTGTTAGATTGACAAATGGCAAGGAGGTCAATGCCTACATTCCAGGTGAGGGCCACAACTTGCAGGAGCACTCAATCGTGCTCGTACGTGGTGGTCGTGTAAAGGACCTCCCAGGTGTTCGTTACCACTTGGTTCGTGGTGCACTCGATTCAGCAGGTGTTGACGGTCGTCGTCAGCGTCGTTCGAAGTATGGTGCTAAGCGTCCAAAGGCTGGCAAGACAGCAGCTCCAGCTAAGGGTAAGAAGTAAAAAAGAGAAATTTAGGAATTGTATTTATTTAATTTAGCAAGTAACAATGAGAAAAGCTAAGCCAAGAAAGCGAATTCTACTTCCGGATCCGAAGTTCAACGATGTAGAGGTAACTCGTTTCGTGAACAATCTTATGCTGGATGGTAAGAAGAGTATTGCTTACACTATCTTCTATGATTCATTGGAGTTGGTAGGCAAGAAGATGAAGGATGCTGATAAATCTCCACTTGAGATCTGGAAACAGGCTCTTGAGAATATCACACCTCAGGTCGAAGTTAAGTCAAAGCGTATCGGTGGTGCGACATTCCAGGTCCCAACTGAGGTTCGTCCCGAGCGCAAAGTTTCGATTTCTATGAAAAACCTTGTCCTTTATTCACGCAAGCGTTCGGGCAAGTCAATGGCAGAGAAACTCTCAGCAGAGATAGTAGATGCCTACAACCAGCAGGGTGCTGCCTTCAAGCGTAAGGAGGAGATGCACCGTATGGCGGAGGCTAACAAGGCATTTGCACACTTCAGATTCTAAAATAGGTAGACCAAGATGGCAAGAGATCTTAAATATACTCGTAATATCGGTATCATGGCTCACATCGATGCCGGTAAGACTACAACCTCGGAGCGTATCCTTTTCTACACAGGTAAGACTCACAAGATCGGTGAGACTCACGAGGGTGGCGCCACCATGGACTGGATGGTTCAGGAGCAGGAGCGTGGTATTACCATCACATCTGCTGCTACTACCGCGTTTTGGAACTATAAGGGTAACCAGTATCAGATCAACTTGATCGATACCCCAGGACACGTTGACTTTACTGTAGAGGTAGAGCGTTCACTTCGCGTATTGGATGGTGCTGTTGCAACATTCTGCGCTGTAGGTGGTGTTGAGCCTCAGTCTGAGACCGTATGGCGTCAGGCAGACAAGTACACCGTTCCACGTATTGGTTACGTTAACAAGATGGACCGTACTGGCGCAGATTTCTTCGCAGTATGTGCCCAGATTAAGGAGCACTTCGGTGCTACAGCTCTTCCAGTAGTATTGCCTATCGGTTCTGAGGATAAGTTCGAGGGTATCGTTGACCTTATCTACAACCACGCGTTGTACTACTACGATGACAAGACTGTACGCGATAACTTTGAGATTAAGGAGATCCCTGCATTTATGCAGGCTGAGGCTGCAGAGTGGCGTGCAAAGCTTATCGAGGAGGTTGCTGCAACTGACGATGCTCTTATGGAGAAATTCTTCGAGGATCCAGATTCTATCACCGCAGACGAGCTTATCGCTGCAATCCGCACAGCTACCATCAACATGACTTTGGTGCCTATGATGTGTGGTTCTTCATTCCACAACAAGGGTGTTCAGAAGCTCCTCGATTACGTTATGGCATTCCTTCCATCACCATTGGATGTTCCAGCAGTTGAGGGTATGAACCCTAAGACTGATGAGATGGAGAAGCGTGAGGCATCTGTAAACGACCCATTCTGCGGTCTTGCGTTTAAGATTGCTACAGACCCATTCGTAGGTCGTTTGTGCTTCATCCGTGTTTACTCTGGTGTTTTGGAGGCTGGTTCTTATGTATATAATTCGCGTAGCGGTAAGCGTGAGCGTATCTCTCGTATCTACCAGATGCACGCTAACAAGCAGAATCCTATGGAGCGCGTAGAGGCAGGTGATATCTGCGCAGCTATCGGCTTCAAGGAGATCCGTACCGGTGATACTCTTACAGCAGAGAACGCACCTATCGTACTTGAGCAGATGACATTCCCTGAGCCAGTTATCGGTCTTGCTGTTGAGCCTAAGACTCAGAAGGATCTTGATAAGCTCGGTATCGCTCTTGCAAAGCTTGCAGAGGAGGATCCAACCTTCACTGTTCGTACAGACGAGGAGAGCGGTCAGACTATCATCTCAGGTATGGGTGAGCTTCACCTTGATATCATCGTTGACCGTCTTCGCCGTGAGTTCGGTGTTGAGATCAACCAGGGTGCTCCACAGGTTAACTACAAGGAGGCTCTTACTCAGACTGTTCAGCACCGTGAGGTGTTCAAGAAGCAGACTGGTGGTCGTGGTAAGTTCGCTGATATCATCTTCGAGATCGGTCCTGCAGATGAGGGTGTTACAGGTTTGCAGTTTGTTGACGAGGTTAAGGGTGGTAATGTGCCTAAGGAGTACATTCCAGCTGTTCAGAAGGGCTTTGAGTCAGCTATGGCAAACGGTGCTTTGGCAGGTTACACTATCGATGCAATGAAGGTTACTTTGAAGGATGGTTCGTTCCACCCAGTTGACTCAGATCAGCTTTCATTCGAGATTTGTGCTCGTAACGGTTTCCGTCAGTCAGCTCCTAAGGCAGGTTCAGTAATTATGGAGCCTGTGATGAATGTGGAGGTTGTAACTCCAGAGGAGAGCATGGGTGATATCATCGGTGACTTGAACAAGCGTCGCGGTCAGATCCAGGGTATGGAGTCTAAGGGTACAGCTCGTGTTGTTAAGGCTCGCGTACCACTTTCAGAGATGTTCGGTTATGTAACAGTATTGCGTACCATCTCATCTGGTCGTGCAACATCATCAATGGAGTTCTCTCACTTCGAGGAGGTTCCTGCAAACCTTGCAAAGGAGATCATCGAGAAGTCGAGCGGCAAGCGTAAGGATTTAGAGTAAAAAACAGGAGATTAGATATGAATCAGAAAATTAGAATCAAGTTGAAGTCTTTCGACCACAACCTCGTTGATAAGTCAGCTGAGAAGATCGTTAAGACTGTGAAGGCTACCGATGC
>JAZQYM010000025.1:0-18365 GCA_045633525.1 Alistipes sp.
CGCTGCGCCACCAATGACCATATTCCAAAGCCTGCGACAGCCATTACAACAGCCACAACGCCACTTATGAGTGAGGCCGCAAAGACTATCTTCGAGAGTAGCGCAAAGCGAAACTCCTTAGTAAACATCACCGTCTGCACCACACACAACGAGTTTATAGGCAACACCAAGAAAAGCACCGGCGCAACCGAGGCTATCTCGCTGTGTCCATAAAACTTAGCGATATAGGGCGTAACGATTATAAGTATCGCATAGAGAACAAACGACACTACAACATTGAAACCGAGGACCGATTTATACTCCTCGTCCGAGGGGTTTTGCTTGCGGATAAGGGTCTGCGAGAAGCCACTATCCACGATAGCTAAGGCTACGGAGGTAAAGAAGGTCAAAATAGCCATAATGCCAAAGTCCTCTGGCATAAGTTGACGCGCCACGATGATGCTAACGACCATCTGAATAAGCATCGTGAGGAGCTTCTCCGAGAAACTCCACGCTATGCCCGAGGCAACCTTACTCTGCAACCCCCTCTCAGCCATAGGCTAACCGATAATATACTCCACAGCAAGACGGTAGGACTCCATACCAAAGCCCATAATCGAGCCACGCACCACAGGAGCTATAAGTGATGTGTGACGGAACTCCTCACGAGCGAGGATAGAGGAGATATGCACCTCCACAACGGGTGTGGCGATAGCAGCAATGGCATCGCGTATAACAACCGATGTATGTGTATAGCCTCCAGCATTTAACACCACGGCATCATAGACACCATCGGTACGCTGCAAGGCATCGACAATCTCTCCCTCTATATTGGACTGAAAGTAGTCGATGGTATGCTCTGAGTAACGAGCGCGAAGAGCCTCGAGGTAGTCCTCGAAGCTCTCACGACCGTATATCTCAGGCTGGCGACGCCCCAAAAGATTGAGGTTCGCCCCGTTGATAATCAAAATTTTCATCGTCTAATTTACTTTATCTGCAAATCAGAGTGTGAAATTTTATTGATAGAATGGTGCAGATGCTTTCGCTCGGCAAATTTTGGAGCGATGGGCTGTACTAATTCGTACTGCCCATTGCTTCAACAATTTGTTAGCGGCAGTAGATGCGCCGTTATCTCAATAAAATTAATACTCCTTGGCTGAGGTCTCTCCCTTAAGAACACGTAGTGCGTTCTCTGCCAAAGACTCAAGCTCATTCTCACCTGGGTAGATCTTAATAGGTGCAAGGAACTTACAGTAGTCAACGATGATATCGTTAACACAGTCGTTCCAAGCGATACCACCAGTAAGAAGGATAGCGTCAACCTTACCCTTCAACACTACTGCCATCTCGCCGATAAACTTAGCGATAGAGTATGACATAGTGTCGAGCATAAAGCGTGCCTCCTTATCGCCAGCAGCAGCGCGTACCTCGTTGAGCTCCTGTACGTTATTGCAGTTTACGTGGTCTACAAGACCGCCCTTACCTGCAAGAAGCTTCTTAATCTCAGCCTTCTCGTACTTGCCTGAGAAGCAGAGATCTACAAGGTCACCAGCTGGTAGAGTACCTGCGCGCTCTGGTGCGATTGGACCATCACCATCAAGAGCGTTGTTAGTGTCGATAACACGACCCTGGCAGTGTGCAGATACAGAGATACCACCACCCATGTGTACTACTACAAGGTTAAGTTCCTCGTATGGACGACCTACCTCAGCAGCATAACGACGTGCGATAGCCTTCTGATTCAAAGCATGGAAGATAGAGCGACGTGGAAGTTCCTTGATACCGCTCACGCGAGCCATATCCTGCAACTCGTCAACTACTACTGGATCAGCGATATAAGCCTCAACGCCTGCCTCATCAGCAATACGACGAGCGATCAATGCACCAAGGTTGCTGGCGTGCTGACGCTTAGGAGCCGATAGGTCGGCAATCATAGTCTCACCAACACGGTAAACACCACCCTCGATAGGGCGCATAAGACCACCACGGCCAATTACTGCATCCAATGATGAAAGCTCGATGCCAGCAGCCTTAAGCTCGCCAAGGATAATCTCCAAGCGCCAGTCAAGCTGATCGGCAACAGTCTCAAAGCGAGCGATCTCCTCTGCCGAGTGGCTGAGCTTCAAAACCTTCACCTGCTCCAAGTCCTGGAACAATGCCACCTTGGTAGAGGTAGAGCCTGGGTTGATAGTTAATATGTTATAAGCCATAATTTAAATCTCTCTTTGTCGTTAAACTATTTAGCTGACAAGCAAGCCAAAGCGATAGAGTACAACTTAGTCTTAGTAGAGTCGCCACGTGATGTTAGCACACATGGAGCAGTAGGACCTGCAACCATAGCTGCCAACTCAGCACCACCGAACTTAGAGCAAGCCTTGAAGAATACGTTACCCGACTCAAGGTTAGGGAACAACAAGCAGTCTGCATCACCTGCAACAGGACCTGTAAGCTTCTTAATCTTAACGCTCTCCTCGTCGATAGCAACGTCGAGTGCCAAAGGACCCTGGAAGAGACCCTTACCCAACTCGCCAGCCTGACCAAGGTCTGAGAGCTCCTTAGCCTCAACAGAGCTTACAACCTTTGGAAGAAGCTGCTCAGATGGTGCGATAAGCGCAACCTTAGGCTCCTCGATACCAAGGTTGTTAGCAGTTGTAATAAGGTACTTAGCAATCTGCTTCTTCTGCTCCAAAGATGGGCATGGAAGAACAGCTACGTCACTAACTACAAGAAGCTTGTGGTATGCTGGAACCTCCAATACAGTAACGTGGCTAAGAACAGTACCCTGTGGCAACAAACCCCACTCCTTGTTCAAGATACCACGCATATACTTATCTGTAGGCACAACACCCTTCATCAAGACGTCATACTCACCGTTGTGAACAGCCTTAACAGCGATCTCAACAGCCTTTACATCCTCAGTCTCTGGGATGATAGTGTACTGGCTCATATCTACGCCCTCAGCCTCGCAAGACTTCTTAATCTCCTCAGGGTCACCCACCAAGGTTACCTCAGCAAGACCAGCCTTGATAGCCATATCGGTAGCACCGATAGAGTGTGTATCCTGACCGTATGCCACAATCATCTTCTTCTTACCACGCGCTACCGCAGCAGCAACGAGCTCATCCAAATGCTTAATCATAGTTGTTTTAGGTTTTTATTGTTAGTTGATATTTTCTATACATAAAGCTATAAAAGTCGTATGGTGAGGCTAATTTGAAGCTCCTCGAAGATTACCAAACCGCAGTTTACTCGGCGTAAATGAGGATTTGGAAATCGAGAGAGATTCCAAAGTAGCCCACCAGATGGCTTTTATTTTACAAGGCGGAAAGTATCCTTAGCGATTACAAGCTCCTCGTCGGTGCAGATAACTGCAGCCTTAACACGTGAACCCTCAGCGCTAATCTCATAGTCTGTACCACGCTTACCACGGTTGCGTACAGCGTCGAACTCAAGACCCATAAACTCCAAGCCCTGAAGCGCGTACTCACGAACCTCTGGAGAGTTCTCGCCAACACCACCAGTAAAGATTACAAGGTCTACTCCACCCATCTCGGCAGCGTACTCACCAATAAACTTCTTAATACGGTTTGCGTACATATCGCGTGCGATGATAGCGCGCTCGTTGCCCTCGTCGTAAGCAGCATCGATATCACGCATATCGCTTGAAATACCTGTAAGGCCCTGAACACCTGACTTCTTGTTAAGCATATTATCGAGCTCAGCGTATGTCATACCCTCCTTAGCACCGATATATGTTGCAGCGCCCACATCCATAGAACCAGCACGTGTACCCATTACAAGACCATCGAGTGGAGTGAAGCCCATAGATGTATCGAACGACTTACCATTCTTAACAGCAGTAACAGATGCGCCATTACCGATGTGGCAAGTAACAATCTTTGACTTCTCGAAGTCAAGACCAAACATCTCAGCACCTGTGCGAGCAACGAACTTATGGCTTGTACCGTGGAAACCATACTTTCTAACGCGATACTTCTCATAGTACTCGTAAGGGATAGCATACAAGTAGTTGATTGCAGGGATAGTGTGGTGGAAAGCTGTGTCGAATACAGCCACCTGCTTAATACCTGGCAACACCTTCTCCATTGAGAGGATACCCTCAAGGTTTGCTGGGTTGTGAAGTGGTGCGATAGAGTACAAAGACTCGATCTTAGCCTTTACATCCTCATCAACAAGACAGCTATCAGTGAAGAACTCACCACCGTGTGCTACGCGGTGACCTGCAGCCTTAAGCTCGTCGAGTGAAGAGATAACGCCGTGCTCAGGGTGTGTCAAAGCATCGAGAACAAGACGAATACCAGTTGTGTGATCTGGAATAGGACACTTAAGCTCATACTTATCTTTACCCTGAGGCTTGTGTGTAAGATCACCCTCAGCAAGACCAATACGCTCTACAAGACCCTTGGCCAAGAGCGTCTGGGTATTCTCCATTACATCAAGCACCTGATACTTGATTGAAGAGCTACCGCAATTAAGAACCAAAATTACCATTTCAATTATTATTTAGTTTGTTTCAAAGTTTCTATCGAAGAGTTAGGTTTATACCTAATAGCACACAAAGGTAATAATTTTAAGCCAACTTTCCAACCAATTTCAAACTTTTTTTCTACTTCGCAAAATAGCGACTCAAATAACCATATTTTTCTATTCCTTTGACAGAGTTTATTATCCTAATAACAATATACCATATCACCCAATATTCAACTATTATTCGCACTATAAAAACATGAGAAATATATCCTCAAAAAGAATAAATATTGAAGAAGAGTTTGAAAGTCGAGAATTAATACTTATATTTGCACGAATTACGCGTTGCGCGCATATAACGCATCGGCGTGAAGAACTAAAACAAATACTACGATGACTACTGAAAAGAACAATCTTGCTCCTCTATCGGAGCTTGTCGGCAACACAGCCGAAGATGCGCAGAAGACTACAATTAACGACGGAAATCAGGAGCAGAAGCTCGACGACCAGACCACTACAAACACTATGACCGAGGAGTTTGCCGACGAGGAGGCAGCCCTTGCTGCAGAGCAAGCGGGTCTTGAGATTGGTGAGGAGACTGAGGAGGAGGCTGCTGCAACAACGCACAACGACTCCCTTGCAAGCCTAAGCAAGTCGGAGCTTGTGGCGCTACTTGCCGAGAAGCTCGAGAGCGAGCCAGTGCAGACACTTCGTCCTGTAGTTGAGGCTATCAAGATTGCATTCTACAAGCAGCACCGTGCGAAGGTGGAGGCTGAGCGTAAAGCCTTCGTGGAGCAGGGTGGCAACGACGAGGAGTTCATCCCAGCCGTAGATAACGACGAGGTGCGCTTCAAGGAGTTATTCGCAGTATATCGCAACGAGCGCGACCGCCATATCGCAGAACTCGAGGCGAGCAAGGAGGAGAACCTCAAGCTCAAGCTTCAGATTATCGAGGAGCTTAAGGAGTTGATCAACTCTGACGAGAACACAAGCTCTACATTTGCTCGCTTCCGTGAGCTACAGAGCAAATGGAAGGAGATTGGTCTTGTGCCACAGCAGAGCGTGAAGGATTTGTGGGAGACATACAACCTCCACGTAGAGAACTTCTACAACTACATCAAGATTAACCGCGAGCTTCGCGACCTCGACCTTAAGAAGAACTATGAGGCTAAGCTATCGTTGTGCGAGCAGGCTGAGGAGCTAACCCTTGAGAGTCAGGTTGTGGAGGCATTCCGCAAGCTTCAGAAGCTCCACGACGAGTGGCGCGAGACAGGTCCTGTAGCTATGGAGTTCAAGGAGGCATTGTGGGAGCGCTTCAAGGAGGCATCGAGCCGTATCAACAAGCGCCATCAGGAGCACTTCGAGAGCCTTAAGAGCGAGCAGACAAAGAACCTCGCCCTCAAGACCGAGCTTTGCGAGAAGACCGAGGCTCTTGCTACACGCACAATGCTTACACGCAAGGATTGGAACAAGGCAAGCGAGGAGCTTCTCGAAATTCAGAAGGTATGGAAGACCATTGGCTACGCACCTAAGAAGGAGAACAACCGCATCTATGAGCGTTTCCGCGCTGCGTGCGACAGCTTCTTTGAGCATAAGCGAGAGTTCTACGCTGGTGTTAAGAGCGAAATGGAGCACAACCTCGCTGTTAAGTTGGAGCTATGCGCCGAGGCTGAGGCTCTATCTACATCAGAGGACTGGAAGCACGCTACAGACGAGCTCATCGCACTCCAGACACGCTGGAAGCAGGCAGGTCCAGTATCACGTCGCCACTCGGATGCTATCTGGAAGCGTTTTCGCGCTGCGTGCGACAAGTTCTTCGAGCGCAAGGCTGAGCACTTCTCATCTGTAGACTCTGTACACGAGGAGAACCTCAAGCTAAAGTTAGCCCTTATCGAGGAGATGAAGGGTGCGAACATCAAAGAGGGTGGCTTCGAGGCTATCAAGGAGTATCAGCGTCGTTGGAGTCAGATTGGCTTCGTGCCTATCAAGCACAAGGATGCTGTGCAGAAGGAGTACAAGGCTATCGTAGATGGTATGTTCGCTACACTACGCTCATCAGAGCGCGACCGCTCGATGAATCGCTTTAAGGAGCGCGTGCAGAATATGAAGGGTGGCAACCAGCTACGCTCCGAGCGCGAGAAGCTATACAACAAGCTTCGCCAGATGGAGCAGGATATCGCCCTCTTGGAGAACAACATCGGTTTCTTCTCAAAATCGAAGAATGCCGAGAACCTAATTGCCGATGTACGCGAGAAGATTGAGCGTGCTAAGAGCGATATGGCGAGCATTATCGAGAAGATTCGTGTTATCGACGAGCAAAACAACAACTAACAAATTAGTAGTGAGTAATTAGTAATTAGTAATTGGCTGATTGTTAGGTTATTGTTAAGTTTTGGACTTAGGACAAATATACAAAATAAGATACAGTTATGAAACTATCTAAACCAAAGTACATATTCGTTACCGGTGGTGTGGCATCATCACTCGGTAAGGGTATTATCTCAGCATCTATCGCACGCCTTTTGCAGGCTCGCGGTTACTCTGTAACGATCCAGAAGCTCGACCCATATATCAACGTCGACCCTGGTACGCTTAACCCATACGAGCACGGCGAGTGCTATGTAACTGAGGATGGTACAGAGACCGACCTCGACCTTGGTCACTACGAGCGTTTCACCTCTATTCAGACAACCAAGAACAACAACGTGACTACGGGCAAAATCTACCAGTGCGTTATCGACAAGGAGCGTAGCGGTGAGTTCCTCGGCAAGACCGTGCAGGTTATCCCTCACATCACTGACGAGATTAAGCGCCGTGTGCAGTTGCTTGGCGCTACAAAGAAGTACGATGTTATCATCACCGAGATTGGTGGTACTGTAGGCGATATCGAGTCGTTGCCATTTATCGAGTCAGTACGTCAGCTACGCTATCAGCTGGGCTACCAGAACACCGTTCTTGTACACCTAACCCTTATCCCATACATGGCGGCATCGGGCGAGCTTAAGACTAAGCCTACGCAGCACTCTGTAAAGGAGTTGCTATCGTACGGTTTGCAGCCAGACGTATTGGTACTCCGTTCGGAGCACAACCTTGGTGAGGATGTACGCCGCAAGGTTGCCCTCTTCTGCAACGTAGCTCCTGAGGCTGTTGTGGAGTCTATCGACGTGCCTACAATCTACGAGGTGCCACTACGTATGCACGCACAGAATCTCGATGGTGTACTCCTCGAGAAGCTCGGCTTGGAGGCTACACAGGCTCCAGACCTTGCGCAGTGGGAGGCATTCGTGGAGCGCGTTAAGAACCCTAAGAGCGTTGTAGATATCGCCCTTGTGGGTAAGTACACAGAGCTTCCTGATGCCTACAAATCTATCAGCGAGTCATTTATCCACGCAGGAGCTGTTAACGAGGTTAAGGTTAAGCTACACTACATTAACTCTGAGCACCTCACTGCCGAGAACGTAGAGGAGCAGCTTGGCGCTATGTCGGCTATTATGGTTGCTCCAGGCTTCGGTAACCGCGGTATCGAGGGCAAGTTGGTTGCCGTACGCTACGCACGCGAGAAGGATGTGCCATTCTTCGGCATCTGCCTCGGTATGCAGTGCGCCGTTATCGAGTTTGCACGCAACGTCATCGGCTGGAGCGATGCTAACTCAAGCGAGATGGCTCAGACTAAGCACGCCGTTATCGACCTTATGGAGGAGCAGAAGAAGGTTACAGCCAAGGGCGGTACAATGCGTCTTGGTGGCTACCCTTGCCACTTGGCAGAGGGCTCAAACGTACGCGAGGCATACGGCGCTGAGAACATCGTAGAGCGTCACCGCCACCGCTATGAGTTCAACAGCACATATCTTGCCGACTTCGAGAAGGCTGGTATGAAGGCTGTGGGTCTAAACCCTGATACAGGTCTTGTAGAGGTAGTGGAGATCCCTGCACACCGCTGGTTTGTGGGTACACAGTACCACCCAGAGTACCACTCTACAGCTGCAAACCCTCACCCACTCTTCGTGCGCTTCGTACAGGAGGCATTGAAGTATCGTGATGAGCACGTGGTTGAGAAGGAGTAACACTCTGAGAATAGCTAAAAATAGTCTTTAGGGAGATTAGGCAAAATGGGTATAATGGGGAGATTCGAGTTTTCCCCATAATCCTCATGGTCCCTACTGTCCCATTAAAATAGTAAATAACAACACTTAAGAAATGGATAAAAACACGATTATTGGTATTGTGCTGATGATTGCCATCTTCGTAGGATTCTCGTTCTATCAGAGTAGCGAGATGGCAGAGCAGCAGGAGATTGCTAAGGAGAAGGCAAAGACCGAGCAGGCAGAGCGCGCGATGCGTGTTGCAGAGGCAGAGGCAGAGCGTATGCTCGAGGAGTCAATGACTGAGGAGGAGCGCTTCATCCGCGACTCTATTGCCGAGGTGGAGAGAACAAATGTGGAGGTAGCACGTCACGGTGCAACACTCTACGAGGCACGTACTGGCTACGTTAAGCAGGACTCGGTAGCTAACGACTATATGACCGTTATCTTCGACAACCGTGGTGGTAAGATTGTAGATGTCATCCTCAACGACTACACCCGCTATGCCGAGGGTGAGCGCACAGAGCTTGTGCATCTTATGGTTCCAGAGTCGATGAATATGGGTATCAACCTACGCCGTGGTAACGAGACCCTTAACACCAACAACTACTTCTTCACCCCTAAGGTTGAGGAGTTCGAGGATAGCACCGTGGTGACAATGACCTTGGCTATCGACCGAGATGCTTGGGTAGAGTATGTATATACCGTGCACCGCACTGGCAACAAGAGCCGCGACTACCTTGTGGACTTCACCCTTAAGCAGCACAATATCGACGCTATGCTTAGCAACCGCGACGAGATCGTGCTCACATGGCGTAACAAGTCGAACAAGAACGAGCGTAGCTTCCGCAATGAGTCTATGGCAACAACCATTGAGTACTTCATGGAGGATGATGTCGAGGAGTTGGATGCCGATGGTGAGCGCGAGAAGGAGAGTGGCATCGAGTGGGTAGCCTTCAAGCAGCAGTACTTCTCATCTGCCTTTATCGCAGAGAACCCTATCACTGCCGCAATGAGCTTCAAGAGCGCTAAGAGCGAGGCTGAGGGCTTCATCAAGGATTTCAATGCCGAAATCGCCATCCCTCACGCTGCAGGCAGAGAGCTCTACAACTTCGCCTTCTACTACGGCCCTAACGACTACAAGGTAATGAAGGATGTAACGTTTATGGGCAGAGAGTGCGAGCTACAGCAGGTCATCCCTATGGGTGGTACGCTTATTGGCTGGTGGAATAAGTTGGTTACAATTCCTGTCTTCCACTGGTTGCGCGACCTTGGTCTTGGCTTCGGTCTTATCATCCTACTTCTTACCATTCTTGTGAAGGCTGTTATCCTCCCTCTTACATACAAGAGCTATATGTCAACAGCTAAGATGCGCGCTATCCGCCCTGAGTTGGAGGCTATCAACGCTAAGTATCCTAAGCAGGAGGATGCTATGAAGAAGCAGCAGGCTACAATGGAGCTATACCAGAAGGTTGGCATCAGCCCTATGGGTGGTTGCCTACCGCTTCTTATCCAGATGCCTATCCTATGGGCTATGTTCCGCTTTATCCCAGCCAGCATCGAGCTTCGTGGCGAGAGCTTCCTCTGGGCAGATGACCTCTCTACGTACGATAGCGTTGTACAGCTACCATTCAACATTCCATTCTATGGCGACCACATTAGCCTCTTCGCATTGCTTATGGCTCTTGCCTTGTTCGGCTACTCATTTATTAGCTACAAGCAGCAGTCTGCAACCACAGCAGGTCAGCCAGGCGCTGGTATGATGAAGTTTATGATGGTATACTTTATGCCTATAATGATGCTCTGTGCTATGAACAGCTTCTCGGCAGGTTTGTGCTACTACTACTTCCTATCGCAGATCTTCACGATGATAATTATGTTTGTCATCCGCCGCACCACCGACGATGAGGCTGTGCGTGCGAAGCTACTTGCGCATAAGCCAAAGAAGAAGTCTCGTATGCAGCAGCGCTACGAGGAGGCACTACGCCAGCAGCAGGACCAGATGGCCATCAACCGCGAGCAACGCCGTCATCAGAACCGCTAATTCTACAACTATTAATAATAGGTAAGGGCATCTCATTGAGGGATGCCTTTTTTAATGAGTAATGAGTAATTAGTAATAGTTAAAAGGCTTTGCCTTTTTTGGGGCTTTTAGCTGGGGATTGTGGGTAGTATGAGTATTCTGGGGAAAGCCCCAGTATCCCCAGTTTACTCATTATCCCCAGTCTCCTCACTCAACCTCTCGCGCGAAGCGCTCCTTACTTTTCCCTTTTCACTTTATTTTGTCGTCATTGCGAAGAATTGCAACCACTAACCGCGCTGATACTAATCAAGTTTCTGTGCAATTCTGTGGCAATCTACCTTTGTTTAACACCTTCACTGATACGCAAATCGCAAAGTTCAGTTTTCAGTTTTCACCTTTCACTTTAAAAAGGCAACGCCTTTTATCAACCTCTGCGCTAAACTCACCACACTTTCTATCCTCGATCCTTCTCTTTTTCAGTTTTTTTTCTTATCTTTGCGCAATTGATAACCCAACATTTATCGTATGGCAATTAAAAATAATGTAATGATTGTACGCCAGAGACTTCTTACAAAACTTGTAAGCCTCTGGAATGAGGGAGAGTTGGTTGAGAAAATCGACCGAGTACCCATCGAATTTAGTCCTCGTAACTCGCAGGTGCGTGGTCGCTGCTGTATCCACAAGGAGCGCGCCGTATGGAAATACAAGTCGTTGCCACTTCTTGGCTACGATATGACCGACGAGAGCGACGAGCTTATGCCACTTTCGGCGTATGCTAAGATGGCCCTCGACCGCGACAAGATGAAGGAGAACATTATGTGCGTTATCGATGAGGCTTGCTCATCTTGCGTACGCACAAACTACGATATTACCAACCTCTGCCGTGGCTGCGTAGCTCGCGCTTGTGAGCACGCTTGTCCTAAGGATGCTATCGAGTTCGACCCAGACACATCGCAGGGTAAGATTAACCACAAGGTATGTATCAGCTGCGGTAAGTGCTACGCTGCTTGTCCATACCACGCTATCGTATACATCCCAGTTCCTTGCGAGGAGGCTTGCCCAGTAGGCGCTATCTCTAAGGATGAGTACGGCGTTGAGCATATCGATGAGTCGAAGTGTATCTACTGCGGTAAGTGTATGAACGCTTGTCCTTTCGGTGCTATCTTCGAGATTTCGCAGGTATTCGATATCTTGCAGGCTATCCGTCGTGGCGAAGAGGTTGTAGCTATGGTTGCACCATCTATCCTTTCGCAGTACAACGTACCTACAGAGCAGGTATATGGCGCTATCAAGGCTATCGGTTTCAAGGATGTTATCGAGGTCGCACGTGGTGCTGAGGTTACTACCGAGAAGGAGACACACGAGTTTGCAGAGAAGATGGAGGAGGGTCAGCCATTTATGACCACATCTTGCTGTCCATCATATATGGAGATGGCACGCAAGCACGCCCCAGAGCTTCAGAAGTATATCTCGTCAACATACTCACCAATGGTATATACTGCCGATATCGCTCGCGAGAAGTACCCAAATGCGAAGCTTGTATTCGTAGGTCCTTGTATCGCAAAGCGTAAGGAGGCACGACGTGAGGACTTGCAGGGCAAGGTAGACTTCGTGCTCACCTACGAGGAGGTACACGCAATCCTTGGTGGTATGAACATTGAGCTTGGCGAGGCTAACATCCACCCAGTAGATTGCACATCACGTCGTTCAGCACACGGCTTTGCTGAGAATGGTGGTGTTACAGCTGCGGTTAAGGAGTTGGTTGATGGTAAGCTCGACTTCACAACATTGCAGATTGCAGGTCTTAACAAGAAGAATGTCGGTTTGTTGAAGGCTTACGGTAAGACTGGTAAGGCTCCAGCACAGTTCATCGAGGTGATGGTTTGTGATGGTGGCTGTATCTCTGGTCCAAGTGTCCACACCGCTTACGGTGACGGTAAGAAGACCTTTGACGCCGAGCTAAAGAAGAGATAGTAAACACTAAATGAAAGAATTAGTCGAGCGTCTTGTTCGAGATAGAAGGCTTGATGCCTCAGATATGGGGGAGTTGCTTAAGAGTGCTACCCAAGACTCGAACGTGCTTGAACTACTTCGCGATAATGCCGTCCGAATTGCACGCCAGCAGTTCGGACTTGGCATATATATACGTGGGCTTATCGAACTCTCGAGCTACTGCCGCTGCAACTGCCTCTACTGCGGTCTTAGGCGTAGCAACCGCACAGCAGAGAGGTATCGACTTACGCAAGAGGAGGTTCTACAGTGCTGCAAGGAGGGCTATAGGCTCGGTTTTCGCACCTTTGTGTTGCAGGGTGGAGAAGATGGCACACACTCCGATGAGTGGTTGGAGTCGCTAATATGCCAGATGCGTAGCCAGTACCCCGATGTCGCCATTACGCTCTCGTTGGGTGAGCGTAGCGAGACCTCCTATATCCGCCTTAAGCGTGCGGGTGCTAACCGCTATCTTCTGCGCCACGAGGCTGCCAATGCCGAACTATACAGCTCGCTACATCCCGACAGCCGTGGTATAGAGCACCGCATAGCCTGCGCCGAGGCTCTTAAACGCGCTGAGTATCAGGTGGGATTGGGTATGATGATAGGTGTCAAGGGTCAGACCATTGAGCACCTTACGGAGGACCTCGCCCTTATCGAGCGTATGCAACCCGAGATGGTGGGTATAGGTCCATTCATACCACATAAGGCTACCCCACTTGGCGAGGAGCCTGCGGGAGACCTTAACCTCACACTTGCCGTTATCGCCATCGTACGCATAATGCTACCTAATGCCCTACTACCCTCAACCACAGCGCTTGCGACACTCACACCGCAAGGTCGCTTGGAGGGCATACTCTCGGGCGCAAATGTCGTTATGCCAAACCTCTCGCCCTCGGATGTGAGAGCGAAGTATGCTATATATGAGAATAAAGCCTCGTGGGGCAAGGAGGCTGCCGAGGGTCTTGAAGCCTTGGAAAAGGAACTTGAGACCATAGGCTACCACATTGACTACGCGCGAGGTGACTTTAACAACCAAAACAACTGATTATGAGCAATATAAAATATGATGTACGGTCGGAGAGAGCCGAAGAGTTTATCCACGATGGCGAGATACGCGATACGTTGGAGTATGCTCGTAAGCACCGTGCCGACAAAGCCCTTATCGAGGAGATTCTCGAGAAGGCAGAGCAGGGAAATGGTATCTCACACCGCGAGGCAGCAGTGCTTATCGAGGTGGAGGATAAGGAGATTGAGCAACGTATGTACGCCATTGCGCGCCGCCTCAAGGAGCGCATCTACGGCAACCGTATCGTGATGTTCGCACCATTATACCTCTCGAACCACTGCGTTAATGGCTGTGTCTACTGCCCTTACCACGCGCAGAACCGCACCATCCCTCGTCGTAAGCTTACGCAGGAGGAGATACGCCGTGAGGTTATCGCCCTTCAGGATATGGGTCACAAGCGCTTGGCATTGGAGACGGGCGAGCACCCTAAGCTAAGCCCTATAGAGTATGTCTTGGAGTCTATCGACACCATCTACTCTATCCACCACAAGAATGGCGCTATACGCCGTGTAAACGTAAATATCGCAGCTACAACGGTAGAGAACTACACCCGCCTAAAGGATGCTGGCATAGGTACTTACATTCTCTTCGAGGAGACCTACGACCGCGAGGCATACGAGAAGCTACACCCTACGGGTCCTAAGAGCGACTGGGCATACCACACCGAGGCTATGGATAGAGCTATGCTGGGTGGCATCGACGATGTAGGTGTTGGAGCTTTGTTCGGACTCTCGAACTACCGCTACGATGTTGTGGGTATCTTGATGCACGCCGAGCACTTAGAGGCTCGCTTTGGTGTAGGTCCGCACACCATCAGCGTGCCACGCATCCGTCCTGCCGATGATATCGACCCTAAGGACTTCCCAAATGCCGTTACCGACGATGTCTTCCGCCGTATCGTTGCTGTCTTGCGCCTTGCAGTGCCATATACCGGTATGATTGTCTCTACACGCGAGTCACAGCGTTCACGCGAGTTGGTTCTCGATGTGGGTGTATCGCAGCTTAGCGGTGGCTCTAAGACAAGCGTAGGAGGCTATGCCGAGGGTATTGAGGATGCTGAAGATTCG
This sequence comes from Alistipes sp., assembly GCA_045633525.1. Lineage (GTDB taxonomy): Bacteria > Bacteroidota > Bacteroidia > Bacteroidales > Rikenellaceae > Alistipes. Next base: position 14,698 of record JAZQYM010000025.1, read on the forward strand.
GCACAGTTCGATATCTCGGACAACCGCACCTTGGACGATATCGTGGGTTGGTTGTTGGAGTTGGGCTACATCCCAAGCTTCTGCACAGCCTGCTATAGAGAGGGTCGCACAGGCGATAGATTTATGTCGTTGGCGAAGCGTGGCTTAATAGGCAACTGCTGCGCACCAAACGCCCTTATGACCCTTGCCGAGTACCTCGAGGATTACGCCTCACCAAAGGTTAAGGTGGCAGGAAAGCTAATGATTGACCGCCTTACGAAGGTTATCCCTTCGGATAAGGTGCGCCAAATCACCGAGCGCAACCTTCAGGAGATTATTAACGGTAAGCGCGACTTCCGCTTCTAAGACTCTACCGATATGAGCGTATCTACATCTGAGCGAGTCCATATCTCTGTCTTTGGACGCTGCAACGCGGGTAAGTCTACCCTCGTCAACCGCATCACGGGTCAGGATGTGGCGATAGTATCTCCCGAGGCTGGCACTACTACCGACCCCGTGCAGAAGGCTATCGAGATTAACGGTCTTGGTGCCGCTATCCTTATCGACACCCCAGGCTTGGACGATACCACCACCCTCGGTAGCGAACGCATACAGCGCACGTCTAAAGTGTTGGATAAGACCGATATCGCCGTAGTGCTACTCACCGATACGGAGTGTAGTGCCGAGGAGCGCATTATCGAGGAGTGCCGCATAAGAGAGATTCCCGTGGTCGCTGCCCTTGCGCATATCGACCGCATAGATAACGCCACCCAATTAGTCGAAGCGCTCTCCACACGACTTAATCGTAAGGTGCTTGCTATCAGCGCACTTACTGGCGAGGGCGTGGAGACCTTGATAAAGGAGATCGTTGCTATTCGTCCTGCCGAGGAGCGCCTTATAACCGAAGGCTTCTGCCAGGCTGGCGACAGAGTGCTTCTTGTAATGCCGCAGGATAAGTCAGCCCCTAAGGGTCGCCTTATACAGCCACAGGTGCAGACCATCCGCGAGCTCTTAGACCGAGGCGCAATACCTATCTGCTGCACCCCCGACCGTATGGCGGAGGCATTGGCAGGGTTAGCTACCCCACCCGAGCTTATCATCACCGACTCGCAAGCCTTCGAGGAGGTCTATCGACTAAAGCCTGAAAAGAGCGTACTAACCTCATTCTCAATACTCTTTGCGCGTTACAAGGGTGATATCGCACTCTTTATGGAGGGAGTGCGTGCGCTTAAGCGCCTTACACCAACTTCCCGCATTCTTATTGCTGAGGCCTGCACACATACACCGCAAAACGAGGATATCGGCCGTGTGAAACTACCCCGTATTCTACGCAAGAAGTTTGGCGAGGAGCTACAAATCGACATCGTAGGTGGTGCCGACTATCCCGAGGACCTCACCGCGTACGACTTGGTTATCCACTGCGGTGCCTGTATGTTCAACCGCAAGCACGTACTTAGCCGTGTGCAACGCGCTAAGGAGCAAGGTGTTGCCATAACCAACTATGGCGTTATCCTCGCAGCCTTAAGTGGCATCCTCGATAGAGTTCGTGTTGAGTAGTTTTGAGCTTTTGAAAAAAATATATAACTTTGGGGAATTTATAGAACACACTTTTATACTATGGAAAAGATAAAGCTTTTAGATCGCCGTTTTAAGACGATGATTCCAGCCGAGGAGATTGACAAGGCTGTGCAGCGTGTTGCAGACCAGCTCAACGAGCGTTATGCTGGCAAGACCCCGATCTTCCTTGGAGTGCTCAGTGGTGCCTTTCTCTTCCTTAGCGACCTTGTGCGTAAGACCACATTTGACTCACGCCTTGCCTTCGTTAAGATCTCGTCGTATGATGGTACACAGTCTACGGGTACTATTAAGCAGCACCTCGGCATCGACTTCGACATCGAGGGTAAGGATATCATCATCGTTGAGGATATCGTGGAGACAGGTCACAGTATGAACTACTTGCTCGACTACCTCAAGGAGCGTAACCCAGCGAGTGTATCTATCTGCACCCTTTTCTTCAAGCCAGAGAAGTTCCTCTACGAGTACAATATCGACTATGTGGCGATGCCTATCGGCAATGAGTTTATCGTTGGCTACGGTCTCGACTACAACCAGATTGGTCGTAACCTCAAGGATATTTACGTTTTAGATGAAGATTAATCCCGATTTAGAGCTATTGGAGGGCGGTAGGAAGCTACCTCTTGTTGAGGACTTCTACACTATCCAGGGTGAGGGCTACCACTCAGGTAAGCCAGCATATTTCATACGCCTCGGTGGCTGCGATGTAGGCTGCCGTTGGTGCGATGCTAAGTACACCTGGAACCCTAAAATCTTCCCTCCTACAGCCATAGAGACTATCGTTGAGCGCGCCGCATCGTGCTCGGCACAGGCTATCGTCATCACGGGTGGCGAGCCTCTACTATACCCTCTCGGTATGCTTACACGCGAGCTCCACGCACGCGGTCTTGAGATCTTCCTTGAGACCTCGGGTACAAACCCTATTAGCGGAGAGTTCGACTGGATATGCCTCTCACCAAAGCGCCAGATGCCACCTCTAACCGAGGCTCTGCGTCGTGCCGATGAGTTAAAGGTTATTGTGCAGACCAAGGAGGACTTGACTTGGGCCATGGAGTGTAGCCAAAAGGTAAACTCGAAGTGCCTACTCTACGTACAGCCCGAGTGGAGCGTGTATGAGAGTATCATCGGCGAGATGGTGGAGTGGGTAAAGGAGAACCCTCAGTGGAACATCTCTATCCAGACCCATAAATTTATGCATATACCATAATGGGCAAGAGGGGCAAAGCTACGAATAAACAGCAGAGATATATCAATATCTTCTGGGTGTCGCTGACGGTGGTCATCACCATCTGCACCATCTTCGTGACTATTAACACCCTAAGCGATATGTTCCGCACGGGGTCACACCGCCGCTTGGTGGAGCGCAAGATTGCAGCGCTGGAGCAGAAGGTGGAGCGCGATAGCATCTTTATCGAGCGCATCTCCCACGATCCCGAATTTATGGAGGAGTACGCCCGCGAAACCTTCCACATGCAACGCAGTGGCGAGACAGTCTATATTTTGGAGGAGTAGCAAGGAGGAATTAGTAATTAGGAATTAGTAGGGAGGAATTAGTAATGGTTAAAAGCCTTTGGCTTTTTGGTAATGAGTTTTTGTAGGTTACTATTAGTTACTATGGGTTACTATAAAACTCATCTGAACCCATAACATAAACCTACCCACCGAAAGTAGTACAGCCCTGGATGGTTTACTTTTAGGGATGTGCCGCAGATTGCGACTTATCACAAGAAATTTAATTTTTGATTAGAAGGCTGCAGATACAACGCTCGGCAAAAATCCCGACGATGGGCTGTACTAAGCGTACTGCTCATTGTCGGGACTTTTTGTTAGCGGCAGTAGATGTCTGCCTTATAATCGAAAACTTGATTTTTGATTTTAGAGGAGCAGATTTGTTCTATCACAAAAGAAGAGACCCAAGGATAGTACAAGTAGTACAGCCTTAGGTCTCTTACATTTTGAGATAGGACGAAGATGCCCGCTTATCACGAGAAATTGAATTTCTTGTCAGAAGGGGTTAGGCTTGGCCTCGATAAAGAGATTGCCCCAGATGGGACATACTTGACGTATTTCCCATTTGGGGCAATGATTGAGAGGTCGAGAATGACCCCTTATCA
>JAZQYM010000026.1:0-15973 GCA_045633525.1 Alistipes sp.
CGTCTCTTTCGTCTCTGTTGTCTTAAAAAAATCAAAAACCTTACCAAGCGCGAGACCCAAATTTCTTGTCAGAAGGGGTCAGATGCAACGCTCGGCAAAAAAGCCACCGATGGGTAGTACTTGGCGTACGTCCCATTGGTGCCTATTTTTGTTAGCGGCAGCAGATGTGCCCCTTATCACAAGAAATTAAAAGAAGTCCTTAGCCAGACCACCCTCACCCGTCTCCTTATAGATTGACGGTAGGTCGTGACCTGTCTGCTTCATCACCTCAACAACACGATCAAAAGAGACGCGGTGGTGACCATCGGTGTACATAGAGTAGAGGTTAGCATCGAGGGCACGCGCTGCAGCGTAGGCATTACGCTCGATACAAGGGATCTGCACAAGACCACACACGGGGTCGCAAGTCATACCAAGGTGGTGCTCAAGACCCATCTCGGCAGCATACTCTATCTGCGCTGGAGTACCTCCAAAGAGCTGATTTGCAGCGGCAGCAGCCATAGCGCAGGCAACACCGACCTCACCCTGACAACCGACCTCAGCACCAGAGATTGAGGCGTTATGCTTTACAATATTTCCGATAAGACCAGCGGTAGCAAGAGCGCGACAGATACGCATCTCGCTAAACTCGCGAGTCTTCCATAGGTGATATAGCACCGCTGGCAAGACACCAGAGGAGCCACACGTTGGAGCGGTGACGATACGACCACCTGAGGCATTCTCCTCGCTAACAGCAAGGGCGTAGGAGAAGATAAGACCGCGCGACTGCAAGCTCTGCTTATAGCCCGATGCTCGCACATTGTAGCGCATAGCACGTCGTGGTAGGTTGAGCGGGCCAGGGATTACACCATCGGTCTCGATACCACGCTCCACAGCCTCGCGCATAACGCGCCAAATCTCGGCAAGAAACTCCCAAATATCGCCACCCTCGTGCAACTCGACATACTCCCAAAAGGTACGTCCATTCTCGGTACACCAGTGCAAGATATCGGTTAGGCGTTTATGAGGATATACATCCTCATTCTCGATTGGGGCAGAGTTCTCCTCAGCAAGGGCACCACCACCAACACTATATACGGTCCAGTCATCTACAACATTGCTATCGACAATAGCTTCGAAGCGCATACCATTAGGGTGGAATGGCTTAAATACTGACGACTCCCAGATAAGCTCCACCTCGCCATGTGGAGTTAGCACATCGTAGATAGCGACATCGGTAAGGTGACCCTTACCCGTAGCCGCGAGGCTTCCATATAGCGTTACGCGGAAATACTTACACTCTGGATTACGCTGCTGAAACATCTCAGCGGCACGGCGTGGTCCCATGGTATGACTACTCGAAGGACCTGTACCTATTCGGTATAACTCTCTAATGCTCTTCATATTGGCACTATTTTACTCAAATTTATAGCACAAAGGTAACAATTTTGCATAAGATAATATCTCTTAAAACAACTTTTTTATTATAACTTTGCGCTATGGCTACTCTCTATTTTCACATACCATTTTGCAAGCGCATCTGCACCTATTGCGACTTCTACAAAGTTGGTGCCATAGAACTTATTCCGCGCGTGGTGGAGGTTATGCACCGTGAACTTGACGAGCGAGCATCGTACCTAAGCGACAAGCATCTGACATCGATATATTTTGGTGGCGGCACACCATCGTTGCTACACCCCAAGCAGATAGAGAGCCTAATTACCCACGCCCGCGAACTATTTGATTGTTCTAAAGTAGAGGAAATTACCCTTGAGGCTAACCCTGATGACCTCAGTGCAGAGTATATTGCAAAGCTAAGACAAACAAGCATAAATCGCATAAGCCTTGGTATTCAGTCGTTTGACGATAGAGTGCTTCAATTTATGAATCGTCGACATAGCGCCTCAGAGGCAAAAGAGTGCGTAGAGCGACTTCGCAAGGCGGGCTACGACAATATCTCGATAGATATCATCTTTGGCGTGGCAGGCTTTGGTAAGGAGTGGCTACGCGACTCTATCAATGAGGCAATCAAGCTCAACGCCGAGCATATATCAGCATATCATCTAACGGTAGAGGAGCGTACACGCCTTGGCGTTTTGGTGCGCAGGGGTAAGTATCAACCAGTTAGCGAGGAGCAATCCGAGAGTGACTACAACCTTGTAGAGAGTCTACTCTGCGAGGCTGGATATGAGCATTACGAGGTATCGAACTATGCACGACCAGGCTTTAGAGCCAAACACAATTCTGCCTACTGGCGTGGCGTGGAGTATCTCGGCATCGGCGCTGGCGCCCACTCCTTTAGTGGTGATGATCGTCGTTGGTGCATCTCCTCTGCTAAGGAGTACAGCGAGGGCGATATCCGCTTCGAGGGCGAGGAGCTTACTACGCAGGACCACCTCAACGAGTATATTATGACCTCGTTACGCACCAAGGAGGGCATCGACCTTGGCTACATCAGCGCAAAATATGGCAACAAGGAGCACGAACGCATCCTCACGCAAGCAACGTCTTGGCAGCAACGCGGTGTGCTAACTCTTATCGATGATAGGCTTTTTATACCCACCAAGGAGTTTATGCTCTCGGATGCAGTTATCGAGTCGCTATTTCTCTAATCGGGTCATACATTGAACAAAAAGCCAAATTCGTGGTATAAATATTTGTTTTTTACCAAAAAATGCACTATTTTTACTTGTGTAAAATTTTGGTAAATTAAGGCGTATTGTGACCATCTGATTAAAAGCGTTGATAATCAGAAGGTTGTGGTATTGCACGACGTATATCGTAATCACGAAAACTTAAATATAGAGATTATGGGACTTAAATTTGACAAGCGTGAGTTGGGCAACTTGGAGTACTCTCTAAATAGAGAGGTACTCGCAACCGATCGACTCGGCGGCTATATGAGTTCTACGATTATTGGCTGCAACACACGCAAATATCACGGTCTTATGGTGGCACCCATCGATCAGAGTGATAGAACACACGTGCTTCTATCATCGCTCGACGAGACCATCGTACAGCACGACCAATCATTCAACCTTGCATTGCACCGCTACCAGGGCACATACGAACCTCGCGGACATAAGTATATCACCGATTTTGAATATACACCAACGCCAACACTTACATATCGTGTAGGAGGCGTTATTCTTAAGAAGGAACTTTTATGGATACATAAGCGCACACAGCTTATGATTCGCTACACCTTGGTAGATGCACACTCGGAGACTACCCTACGCCTACGCCCACTTCTTGCTTTCCGCGATAAGCACGCGCTATCGAAGGCAAATATGGAGGCCGACGGCAGAGCATACCCTATTCCTTACGGTGTGAAGTGCCGCTTGTATGAGGGATATCCTTGGTTGAATATGCAGCTTAACAAGGAGGAGTCCGAGTTTATTGCAGCACCCGATTGGTACTACAACTTTGAGTACACAAAGGAGCTTGCACGTGGCTACGACGGCTACGAGGATCTACTCACTCCAGGCTACTTCGAGTTCAAGATTAAGAAGGGCGAGAGCGTAATCTTCTCTGCTGCCACCGACCTTATGGCTTCACCAGAGACCATCACGACAATCTACGAGACATCGTTGGCTCGACGCACACATAAGATCGACCTTATTAGCTGTCTACAGCACTCGGCACGTCAGTTTATTATCCGCCGACCAAATAACCGCACCGAGGTGGTGGCTGGTTACCCATGGTTTGGTCCATTTATGGAGGATACATTTATGGCTCTCCCTGGCTTGACACTTACACAGAACCACAAGGAGGATTGTATCGATGTTCTTGACACCGCAGTTGCAGATATGGTGGCGAGTGGTCTCATGGAGGGACGTATCACACCACCTACAGTTGATGCACCACTCTGGTTCTACTACGCCCTACAGCAGTTAGAGGGTCACATCACTCAGAAGGCGCTATGGGAGCGATATGGTGCGGCAATGAAGGGTCTCCTCGAGGCATATCGTCGCGGTTTCAACGACGAGATAATGATGCACGACAACGCCCTTATCTGGGCATCAGCAGAGCGTCCATTAACATGGATGGGAACTATCATCGACGGCAAGCCTTTGACACCACGCCGCGGTTATGCGGTAGAGGCTCAAGCGTTATGGTACAATGCCGTTCAATACACCCTTGCTGTAGCTAAGAAGCAGGGCGATAAGGAGTTCGTTAACAACTGGAAGGAGCTTCCTGAGCGTATTAAGAGCTCGTTTGTGGAGAAGTTCTGGTTAGAGGAGGAGGGATATCTTGCCGACTACGTCAATTACGACGAGGTAAACAAGTTTATCCGTTGCAATATGACCGTGGCTGTAGGTCTTGACTTCAAGATGCTCGACGAGCAGCAGGTAGTGCGCGTATTGCAGACCGTGAATAGCCACCTACTATCGCCTCGCGGTATTCGTACGCTATCACCACGTAATATACTCTACCACTCGAACTACAACGAGGATCAGCGCTCTCAGGATTTGGCATCGCGCAACGGTTCATCGTGGATATGGCCACTAATGCTCTATGTTAAGGCGTGCTTCGATATCGGTGGCGAGCGCTATGTGGCAGATGCTACACGCATCTTGGAGGCCTTTGATGAGGAGCTTCAGACGAAGTGTGTAGGCTCGATCTCGGAGCGTTTCGAGGGCGACCCTCCATACAATCCACGCGGTTCGGTATCTCACGCTACATCGGTAGCTGGTCTTCTCTATATCAACTCGCTAATTGAGAAGTATTCACCAAAGAAGCCTAAGCGTAAGTGCACACCAAAGAGGGCTGAGGGCACAACAGAGAAGCCTAAGCGCAAGTGCACAAGCAAGAGTGTAAAGAAGTAAAACGAAAAAAATATATAGAGTATGAGAGTCTTAATGTTCGGTTGGGAGTTTCCTCCCCATATCGCTGGTGGCTTGGGTACCGCTTGCTACGGTATGACCCAGGGTCTGGCTCGCAACGACGTCGAGGTTATCTTCGTGATGCCAAAAGCTTCGGGTGACGAGGACCAGAGCTTTGTCAAGGTTGTCAACGCCAGCGACATCGAGGCACGCTACTGCGACTCAAGCGTAGAGGGTGCTGAGGATATAATGAGCAAGATCTCCTTTATCCATATCGACTCGAATATGGTGCCATATATCTCTCCTGAGGAGTGGGCAACATATCGCGAGGGCTACGAGCGCACAGGACAGAAGTTCTGGGAGCGCAAGGGCGATAGCTGGACGCAGCGCTACACCTTCTCGGGCAAGTATGGTGCAAACATCATGGAGGAGGTTGCCCGCTATGCCGTTGTTGCTGCCGAGGTAGCACGACAGCTTGAGGGTCAGTTCGACGTTATCCACGCCCACGACTGGTTGACCTATTTTGCAGGTATCGCAGCGAAGAATGTTTCTGGCAAGCCTCTTGTTGTGCACATGCACGCTACATCCTTCGACCGCTCGTCGAGCGACAATATCGATACTCGCGTATATGAGATTGAGCGCGCAGGTATGGCTGCCGCAGATATGGTTATCGCTGTGTCGAACCTCACACGTAATATCGTAATTAACAAGTATAACATCGAGCCAGAGAAGGTCGTGGCAGTACACAACGCCGTACAGTTTGCCGAGAACGACAACCCTGTTCCTGAGCGTGGCGTATCGGACAAGATTGTGACTTTCCTTGGTCGTATCACCTTCCAGAAGGGTCCTGATTACTTTATCGAGGCAGCAGCTAAGGTGCTTAAGCGAGTGCCTAACGTGCGCTTTGTAATGGCGGGCTCGGGCGATATGATGAATCACTGTATTCGTCGTGCTGCACAGCTCGGCATCGCAGACCGCTTCCACTTCACAGGCTTCCTCAAGGGTGATGATGTGCAGAAGATGTTTCAGCTCTCGGATGTATATGTGATGCCTTCAGTATCTGAGCCATTCGGTATCTCGCCATTGGAGGCTATGCGTTCGAACGTACCAACAATCATCTCGCACCAGAGTGGTGTTGCGGAGGTTTTGGACTACGCCGTGAAGGTAAACTACTGGGATGTGGATGCTATGGCTGATGCTATCTACGGTCTTATTAGCTACCCTGCTCTTGCCAAGATGTTCTCGGAGAAGGGTATGGAGGAGGTTAACAACCTCAAGTGGATCAACGCCGCAACAAAGATTAAGGATGTATATCAGCAAGCAATAGATAAGTGTAATAAATAAACTAATAGATATATGAAGACAGTTTGTTTCTATTTTCAGGTTCATCAGCCTTGGCGATTGAAGACCTATCGCTTCTTCCAGATGGGCAACGACCATAACTACCTCGACGACTTTACTAATCGTTCGATTATGCAGAAGGTGGCGCGCGAGTGCTACTTACCTATGAACGCACTGCTTCTAAGCCTTATCGAGCAAAACAAGGGAGCTTTCAAGTGCTCATTCTCTATTACTGGCTCGGCTATCGAGCAGTTCAAGGCATACGCACCAGAGGTATTGGAGTCTTTCAAGAAGCTCGCAGCCACAGGTTATGTTGAGTTCCTTGCCGAGACCTACTCGCACTCGTTGGCATCGTTGTACTCGGTGGATGAGTTTAAGAACGAAGTTAAGCTCCACTCGCAGATGCTAAAGGAGGAGTTTGGTGTTAAGCCTACAACATTCCGCAACACCGAGCTTATCTACTCTGACGATATCGCTAAGGCAGTCGAGGATATGGGCTTCAAGACAATGCTCGCAGAGGGTGCTAAGCATATCCTCGGTTGGAAGTCTCCAAACTTCGTATATACCGACGCTATCGACAACAAGCTCCGCCTATTGCTTCGCAACTACAAGCTTTCGGACGATATCGCATTCCGCTTCTCTAACGAGGGTTGGAGCGAGTGGCCACTTACAGCTGACAAGTTTGCTAAGTGGGTCGCATCGGAGAATGGCGATGTGGTTAACCTATTTATGGACTACGAGACCTTTGGTGAGCACCAGAAGGCATCGACTGGCATCTTCGACTTTGTAAAGGCATTGCCTGGCGCACTACTTGCAACTGGCGAGTTGGAGTTTGCAACCGTTAGCGAGGCAGCCAAGAAGCTTCAGCCAGTGGCTGTACTCCACTGCCCATACGCTATGTCGTGGGCTGACGAGGAGCGCGACGTGACTGCATGGTTGGGTAATGACCTACAGAACGAGGCATTTAAGAAGCTATACGCTTTGGCCCCAGTGGTTAAGAAGGCAAAGAACAAGGACTTCGAGTTCGTATGGCACTTTATGCAGAACTCAGACCACTTCTACTATATGGCAACTAAGTGGCTTTCGGATGGCGACGTACACTCGTACTTCAACCCATACGACTCGGCATACGAGGCATTTATCAACTATATGAATGTCTTGGCAGACTTCGAGATCGAGCTCAACAAGCTAAAGTAGGAGTTATACCTATATAAATAATATAGCGCATTCACTTTATTGGGGATGCGCTCTATTATTTTAGGATAAATTAGTATCTTTGTAGAATAAAGAGCAAATAGGTATGAAATACTATGTAATAGCAGGTGAGCCCTCGGGCGATTTACACGGAGGCAAGCTGATACGCGAGATAGCAAAGGAGGATGCTACAGCATCGTTCCGTTTCTGCGGTGGCGACCTTATGGCAGCAACTGCAGGCGAGGAGAATATGTGCTACCACTATAAGCAGATGTCCTTCTTTGGCTTTGTACAAGTGGCTAAAAACCTAAAGACAATATTTACACAGATAGATAGAGTAAAGGAGGATATCGAGCGCTTTACACCAGATGTTATTATCCTTATCGACTACCCTGCTTTCAATATCCGCATTGCAAAGTGGGCTAAGAGTCGAGGTATTAAGGTCTACTACTACATCGCCCCAAAGGTGTGGGCATGGAAGGAGCGCCGCGTGAAGAGCCTTCGCAAATATGTCGACCGTCTCTACACAATCTTTCCGTTCGAGACGGAGTATTTCCGTTCACACGGTATCGAGCCACACTTCTTTGGCAACCCATTGGTAGATGATATCGCAGAGCGAAGCACTACATTCCCTTCTCGCGAGGAGTATCTCGCCGAGTGTGGTTTGAAGGACCTCCCTATTGTAGCACTATTGGCTGGTAGCCGCGTGTCGGAGATTAGGTCAAACTTGCCTGATATGGTAAAGCTCGCGCGCCGCTTCCCAGAGTATCAGTTCGTTGTTACTGCAGTGCCTTGGATAGATAAGTCTATCTACGATGAGTATATCGCACACACCCCAATACTCTATGTAAACAACCGCACACAGCAGACCCTAAAGCACTCTGCAGCAGCCGTTGTTACATCTGGCACCGCGACACTCGAGACCGCACTTATGGGTATTCCTGAGGTGGTGTTGTACCATATCCCTTGGCTCTACCAGAAGCTACGTCCATACTTCTTGCGCATACCATATATCTCACTGGTGAACATTAACCTTAAACGCGAGGCTGTAAAGGAGATTGTGTGCGCAAAGCTCGATATTGAGGAGACAACTAAAGCCTTGGAAGATATCCTCCCCAATGGTGCAGAGCGCGGACGTATGATGCGCGACTTCGAGGAGCTAAGCTCTATGATGGGTGGTAATGGTGCATCAGCACGATTTGCAAAGGATATAGTTAAAACGCTAAGATAATGAAACTTATAAACATCATAAACAACTACAGCAACAAGGGCGACAAGCCTCAGTTCTACCTCAAGGCAGACACTGCGTTGCTTAGAAACAACGACGCCTTCTATATCCCAACAGATATGGGGCGCATCGTGGCATCGCCGCATATCGTATTGAAGAATGCGCGCCTTGCAAAGTGCATCTCGGAACGCTTCGCATCACGTTGCATCGATGGTGTTATGGCGGGTGTTACATTTACAGCGGCAGAGAAGCTTAACGATGCACAAAGAGAGGGACTTCCTTGGGACGAGGCTGTTGGTTTCGACCACTCCTCGGCACTCTCGCTCGAGACCTTAGAGCGTGATGCTATGCTCGAGGGTGCAGTCTTCTATATCAACGACGAGGAGCGCGCCCGCATCAACCTCAGCGACTTCCGCTTCACACCTGATAAAATTGTAAGCCACCTCTCGGAGTGTATGACCCTCCGCATTGGCGACCTAATCTACTTAGGTTCACCAGAGGAGTTCGAGGTTAAAGTTGGCGATAACTACAAGGTTATGATTGCTGGCAAGACACTGCTTAACTTTGATATTAAGTAAGAACATACCTATATATAGAGGGCTATCCGTGTGGATAGCCCTCTTAGCATATTTGCATCGCAAATGAAGATCCCCTCGGGATAGTACACGAAGTACAGCCCCAGGGGTGTTACTTTTTGGGGTGTGCTCAGATAGCTGCCTATAACGAGAAATTATTTATTACCAGAAAGTATTAGATACAACAGCGATTAGGAGTACTACCCAATTTCTTGTCAGAAGGGGGTAGATTTGTTCTATCGCAAATGAAGATCCCCTCGGGATAGTACACGAAGTACAGCCCGAGGGGTCTTACTTTTGGGATGGGACAAATATGCCCCCTTATCACAAGAAATTGCTACTCCCAAGGAATCACAATCTCATCCTCAAAACCTGGCTCGATACCGATACCTCCAGAACCTACAGAGCGCTTAAGGAAGTTCGCCTCGATAACAGTCTCCATATTACGCTTAAGTGGAACTACGACACCTGTCCAAGTGGTAATCTTATCCTTCTCAGTGGTAAGAGAGCCATCCTCATTATAGTACTTTCCATCAGCACCCTTAGTGAGAACACCCTTGAAGAACTCGAAGTTGAGTCGTACGTTGGTCTGCTTACCATTCACAAAGACATAGTCGTAACCCATCTCGAGCTTACCATCCGAATCGATATCGTCAACAGAAGCTACAGAGTAGAAACTACGTGTCTCGGCAAAGTGGTTAGGCATCTGATCTTCAGTGTTATAACCATCAGCAACCCAGAGCACAAAGTTTGTAACAGTGGTAATATTGTTAATACCCATCTTCTTGAGCGACTCCTTATCACAATCAGTTGTAACAATCTTAAAACGACCCTTAGGACGCTCGAGTACCAAATGCTTCTCAAACCTATAATCGTGTGTACTATATGAGTACTCTCTAAAGTTTAGATTCAACATTGCAGAGAAGGCATCCTTATCGTTGTTATCCTTAACCTCGATATCTGCATAACGTATGTTACGTAGGTCGTCGGTATTATAGTACCACGACTTATATGGATCGCTCTCCCTAACATAGTCGCACCATACCAAAACCTTGTACTCTGCAGCCTCAAGATCGAATACCACATTATCAGGTATTGGCTGTGCAGGGTCTGCCAAACGCACCTCGCGCTTAACAAACTGCGCATTCGATGCCACAACACGATATAGGTCTACCACATAGCGAAGCTTCACTGGCTCATCAAAGCGAGTGTTCTTCTGACCAGCAGACTGCGTACGAACAATATATGATGTACCAGACTCACCACCAGGCTTCACCACCACAAACTCCTCTGGTGTGACATTATTTATCTCAAGCGATAAAACAAACTCTATCGAAGGGTCTGTAGGGTACTCGTGGATAGTTCTTACACATCCACTAAAGAGGAGTAAGACAACAAGTACACTAAAGATATGTTTAACTCTATTAAGCATTTTTACGAGATTTTTCAGTCCAATTATTCACCTCGATTTCTGTCGATGAGATACGAGAGGTTGATACCCAAGCAAGTAGGTCCGAAATAGTGCTTCTGCTCCGAGCGGATAAACTTACCATTACGAACACCCTCATATACATTATATCTCAAATCCATATATCCAAGACCAATAGTGAAGTCAAGTCGCCAGTTCTCCTTCTTACCCAATGGCATAGCGTAGCCATAGTTAAGACCAACACCCCAATTCAAACGCTGTGGGTCCTGATAGCGGTAGGCATCCTCAAGCTGAATATTGAAACCAGCAAGAGGTACATGAAGACCCACGAAATGACCCTGACGCATAACATCACCAAACCAGTAGCGCACCTCTGGCTTCGCAGCCAAGACACGTGTCTTAAGGTTGTATCTGAAGAGGTCGTATGGCGAGTACATCGCTGTCACCTCAGCCGACCAATGATCTGCAAAGCTAAACTCTACACCGAGGTTCGGAATAAGTGTTGAGTATGCCAAAAGGTTTGTTCTAACACCCAAAAGAGGGGTCTTGGCACGCGCAGCAGCAGACTGCGCACCCGAAGCTTCAGAAGAGGTAATGCCATCGATATTCTCAGGCATCTGTTCATATTCCACCTTTGCAGGCTCCTCTACTGGCTCCGACTGTGGTGGCTCAACAACCACTGGAACATCAACGTATGTTCGAAGTGTCACGGTACCAGTACGCATCTGTACGAAGTATCGCTTAAGCAACTCATTCCAAGTTTTACTATTATCAAGCTTCCTAATCTCAGGAATACGACCATCGATATCCAAGCCATTACCAGTCTTAACATTTGGATATGTGCCACGGCAAATTTTCAACACCTCATCGCGCATAGCCAATGTAGTGTCAGCCTCAACGAACTCGATTAGCTGATTCCAATTAACATAGTGGTCATCGTAGATAATAATATCGTCGTCAAGCGAGATATGCTTGCGCACAAACTTCTCAACCTCCAACATACGAGCGTGGCTCAAACGCTTGTTGAATTTAAGGTTTCCCTCAGGAGATGCCGAACCACTAAACTCAACCGCCTCGATAGTGATAGTAGTGTCCTCTTTGAGAAGAGTGAAGATAGAATCAACACGCGAGATGACAGTGCTATTGTTACGATAATTAGGATCAATAGTTGTCTTGTTAACCCTAAAGTCCACAGATACTCTATAGTCAGATCTCACACGCTCGTAACTTACACTATCCTCCTGCTGCGCAAAGGCAATGGATGGCACTAAAAAGACCACCATAAGCAGAGCATAACGAAGTATATTTTCTATCTTTTGCATCATTTCTAAATGATATATTTTACAAACCTATCTCTTATTTCGTTTTGCGATGTAAAAATCGTGATTCTCAACACAAATTAACACGGCATCGCTAAAGTATATAAACAGCTGAGAGTGAGCAACATATACTAAACTGTACACATTATCGCTCACATAGCACTACAAAGATATGAATTTATCCTCCAAAAACCAAATCTATCGACCAAAAAATCAACATCAATATTTACTACGAAAGCAAAATTGAACCGTATTGTATGTAGTGAGATTACAAGGAGGTCAGGGAGGTTCGGGAGATTAAAGTGGTTCTGGAAATTAGTAAGGATGAACACTCTCTAATTGAAGAGAAGACACCCAAGCGAGAGACCACTTTTGTTGCGATAAGTGGTTATATTAGTTCTATCGCAAAATTAGACACTCGAGGACAGTATACGAAGTACAGCCTCGAGTGTTTTAATTTGAAACAGGGGGGGAAGATGCGCCCCTTATCACAACAAAATTATAGGGTTGATTGCGACGTGGCTACCACATCAGTCGAAACCTTCTTAACAAGACCCTGAAGGACATTACCTGGACCGAGCTCAGAGAACTCAGTAACGCCATCAGCAATCATCTTCTCGACAATCTGAGTCCAGCGAACTGGAGCTGTGAGCTGGGCAATAAGGTTTGCCTTAATAGACTCTGGATCAGTATATGGAAGTGCATCAACATTCTGATATACAGGGCATACTGGAGTCATAAACTGAGCCTCAGCAATAGCAGCCTCAAGCTCCTGACGAGCAGGCTCCATAAGTGGAGAGTGGAAAGCTCCACCTACAGGGAGACGCAATGCACGGCGTGCACCCGCAGCCTTAAGCTTCTCGCAAGCCTCATCTACAGCAGCATCAGCACCAGAGATCACAAGCTGACCTGGGCAGTTGTAGTTTGCACCGATAACAACGCCATCTACAGAAGCACAGATATCCTCAACAGTCTTATCATCGAGACCAAGCACAGCTGCCATACCACCTGGCTGCTGCTCGCAACACTTCTGCATAGCCATAGCTCGCTTAGAGACAAGCTTCAAGCCATCCTCGAAAGAGAGCGCACCAGAGACTACAAGAGCCGAGAACTCACCAAGTGAGTGACCCGCAACAGCATCTGGCTTAACATCGAGCGCCAATGCAAGGATTACAGAGTGAAGGAATACTGCTGGCTGAGTAACCTTTGTCTGCTTAAGTTCCTCAGGAGTACCAGCAAACATAATATCTGTAATACGGAAGCCAAGAATCTCGTTAGCCTTCTCAAATAGTTCCTTTGCCTTAGGTACGTTGTCGTAAATATCCTTACCCATACCCACCGCCTGCGATCCCTGACCGGGAAAAACGTATGCGTGTTTCATTTTACAAATCTATTTATTGTTCTAAAATTCGCGACAAAGGTAAGAAAAAAAATGGAATTTAGAACAACGAATAAAAAAAAGTGGTCTATAACAACCACTTAATTGATTTCGTACTAAAAAATATACTGATATTCCAGCTCGTCGATAAACTTACCACCTCGATTTATCCACTCCTTGCGGCGTGCCGAAAGTGTAAAGCCACAACTCTCGAAGAGGGCGATGCTGGCGGGATTATCCTCGTCTATATTTACCCATATCTGTTTTAAATCTAAGGTGTTACGAGCATACTCCTTCACCTGCTCAATCACCCTACTGGCGCAACCCTTACGACGATCCTCGCTGGCGTAGATAAGTATTCCAAGACCGAAACGACGATGCAGTGGCTCAAAATTGAAGAGGTCAACGCAACCAACCGAAACATTGTCCACGTCGATCATAAGTCGCATCTGGCGCGAAGCATATATATCGTAGACCTGATCTTCAATCAGCTTCGCCAATCTGTCGCGCGATATCGGAGCTATGGTCTCGCTAACACGCCACACCTCAGGGTCGTTCTCCCAAAGGTAGAGCAACTCCAAATCGCTCGGCTCAAGGGCACGCAAGCGTACAGACTCGTTAGCAACAGCCATCGTTTATAGACCGATTATCTTATTACGTATAAGCATCGCAACACCCCACGCATTAGCGCTATCGGTCATCTTCGAGACACGGAACTTTGTATCCTTGTAGACCAAGTTCAGCGAATACTTATTTGTTGACGACTTCAACGGAAGCATCAGATACTCACCAGCTTGCGCGAGGTTACCACCAACGATAACAGTCTCAGGATTAAAGGTATTGATCAAGAAGGCTACAGCCTTACCCACCTTCTCACCAGCCTCCTCGATAAGCTCAATAGCAAGGTTATCATCGTTGCGCGCAGCAGCTATAATATCGTTGATATGGATACTCTCGCCACGGTCATACATCTCACGCAAATGGGTATTCACACCGTTGCGAATAAGGTGTACAATCTTATCCTCAATAGCGATACCTGAAACCTCCGTCTCGAGACAACCCTTCTTACCGCAGGCGCAGATAATCTCATTATCGAAGAATGGAATATGACCGAACTCGCCCGCAAAGCCATTCTTTCCATAGTATAGTTTACCGTCGATAACAATACCGATAGCAACACCGCGACCCATGTGAAGGTAGATGACATTGCTCTCATTCTTCGACTTACCCGTAGTGTACTCGGCATAGCAACGAGCACGAGTATCATTCTCGAGCATCACACGAATACCTATGCGCGATGATATAATATCGGTCAACGACTCCTCCGACGAAGTGAAGTACTTGTAGGAACGACCCGTCTCTGGGTTTACACGACCTACAATAGAGACACCTACTCCCAAGATCTTCTCTCTATCAACACCACACTCTGCCACAAAGTGCTCGACATTTTGGCAGATACGCTCCAAGCACTGAGGGCGGTCAACAAGCTCAAAGCTATTGTCGGTGTGCTCGGTTATCACATTGTTCTGCAAGTCGGTAACAACGTAGGTCATGTGGTCACGACCAACGTTTATACCTACGAAATATATCGCAGAATTTGCCAAACCGAAGACGTTAGGACGGCGACCACCAGGGGTCTCCACCTTACCGAGGTCGATAACGATATGGTCATCCACGAGCTCCTGCACAAGCTTAGTCATCGTAGGCACACTTATGTGCAACTCGCGAGTAAGCTCCGAGAGCGTCGACTCGCCATTAACCGCCATATAGGCGATGATATTGCGCTTTATAATGTTGTTCTTGTGAGTGATACCTTTGAGGTTATCCGACTCATCAATATTAAAAAACTTAGCAAGTGATATCATATAAATCTATTTGCAACTGTAAAACTATTACAAATATAATAAATTTTTTTGTAATTATATGCAAAATTTTAAGTATTTCTAAGATTTTTTTGAAGAAAGACTGGGGACAGCTGGGACAACAGGGACAGCAGGGACAGCAGAGACAACAGAGGCAACAGAGACAACAGAGAATGATGTTGCTATATTTCGTTGTTGTCTCTTTCGTCTCTGTGGTCTCTTTTTTAAACTGAAAACTGAAAGGTGTGGTGCGCTTCGCGCGAGATTAAAAGTAAAAAGTGAAAAGTGAACTTTGCGATTAAGGCGAGTGAAGAACAAGTTTATTTGTTATTCCGAGCCGTAGCAAAGTCGAGGCATTACGTAGTTTTGCCTCAAAAGTGTGGTGCGCTTCGCGCGAGATTAATTGGGGCTTTTAAGTGGGGAGACTGGGGATAATGTGTATTATTGGGAGACTGTGGAAAGCCCCAGTATACCCAGCATCCCCAGTATACCCAGAAATCTGAACTCATAACACAAACCGACCTAAGCACCACAACCAAATTTCTTGTCAGAAGGGGTTAGATTTGTTCTATCGCAAAAGAAGATCCCCACGGGATAGTACACATAGTACAGCCCGTGGGGTCTTACTTTTGGGATGGGACAAAGGTATGCCCCTTATCACAAGAAATTATGCCTCGAGAGCAAAACGCTTGTAAGCTACAACAGTAGCCTCCTTGTCTGCCTTCTGGATAAACTCGCGGATAGACTCCTTCTCACCTACAACAGCCTGGTTAAGAAGAGTGTTCTCCTCGTAGAACTTACGCATCTTACCCTCAGCGATCTTCTCAAGGATTGCATCTGGC
>JAZQYM010000027.1:0-16700 GCA_045633525.1 Alistipes sp.
TCCGCTCATTGCGTAAGCCTGAGCCATATAAGGGTAAGGGTATTAAGTTTGTCGGCGAGGTAATCCGTCGCAAGGCAGGTAAGTCGGCAGCTAAATAGTAAATAAGTCAAGATTATGGCATTGAATAAGATTGAAAGAAGAGCGAGAATTAAGATGCGTATTCGTAAGATCGTTAACGGTACTGCATCACAGCCTCGCATGACTGTATTCCGTAGCAACAAGCAGATCTACGTACAGTTTATTGATGACCTCGCAGGCGTAACCTTGGCAACAGCTTCATCGTTGGACAAGGAGGTTGCAGCAGAGGCAGCTGGTAAGAACAAGTCAGAGGTTGCAGCTTTGGTAGGTAAGCTTGCTGCAACTCGTGCAATCGAGAAGGGTATCACCGCAGTATCATTTGATCGTAACGGTTACCTCTATCACGGTCGAGTAAAAATGTTGGCTGACGCTGCTCGTGAGGGTGGCCTTAAATTCTAATCGATTATGGCAAATACTAACATAAAGAGAGTACGTACAAGCGACCTCGAGTTGAAGGATCGTTTGGTTGCAATCAACCGCGTTACTAAGGTAACCAAGGGTGGTCGTACCTTCACTTTCTCGGCTATCGTAGTTGTAGGTAACGAGAATGGTGTTGTAGGCTATGGTCTTGGTAAGGCTGCGGAGGTTACTGTAGCTATCTCTAAGGGCGTAGAGGATGCAAAGAAGAATTTGGTTAAGATTCCTGTACTCAACGGTACTATCCCACACAAGCAGGAGATGCGTTTCGGTGGTTCTGAGGTGATGATTCGCCCAGCTGCCCCTGGTACAGGTATCATCGCTGGTGGTGCGATGCGTGCGGTATTGGAGTCTGTAGGTATCAAGAACGTGCTTGCAAAGAGCAAGGGTTCATCTAACCCACACAACCTCGTAAAGGCTACTATCGGTGCTTTGTGCGAGTTGCGTGATGCTCGTTCAGTTGCTGAGTTGCGTGGTATCTCACTAACCAAGGTGTTTAACGGTTAAAAATAGGAGGTAACAACTATGGCAACATTGAAAATCACTCAGATTAAGAGCCGTATCGGTGCTTCTAAGCAGCAGTGCAAGAACCTTGATGCTCTCGGTCTTCGCAAGATCAACCACTCAGTTGAGCACAGCGACTCAGTTATCATCAAGGGTATGATCGAGCGTGTTAAGCACCTTGTGCGCGTAGAGGAGGTAAAATAAGTTTAACCCAAGAAAACAATTTAAGAAATGGAACTTCATAATCTTAAGCCCGCTAAGGGTGCAACTCACCACGATAAGCGCGTGGGTCGCGGTGCCGGTTCTGGTCACGGTGGCTATTCAACTCGCGGTTTGAAGGGTGCGAAGTCTCGCTCTGGTTATTCTAGCAAGCTCGGTTTCGAGGGTGGTCAGATGCCTTTGCAGCGTCGTCTTCCTAAGTTCGGCTTCACTAATATCAAGCGTGTAGAGTACAAGGCTATCAATCTTTCAACACTTGAGGATCTCGCAGCAAAGAATAACCTTACAGAGGTTACTTTCGAGACTCTTGTACAGGCTGGCTTTGTATCAAACAATGACAAGGTAAAGATTCTTGGTAACGGTGCCGTTACTCGTGCTTTGGCTGTTAAGGCTAATGCATTCTCTAAGAGCGCTGAGGCTGCTATCGTAGCTGCTGGTGGTTCAGTAGAGAAGATGTAATAAGGCGCTTTGACTGTAAGTCGGAGGCTTGGCATCGCATAGAGAATATATATAAATAATATGTAACGAAGGCGTATGAGCAAAATGCTTAGCTCAGCACCGACAACAGTTAATAAGTTTAGAATCTAAAAACCTAATTTTTTATGAACAAGTACATTATTGTTGGTATCATTTTGGTAGCTCTCGTCGCGCTACTTGCAACCAACAAGAAACTCGTTGAAACTCTCAAGAATATCTATAAGATTGAGGAGCTTCGCAAGCGTATCCTCTTTACGCTCGGTCTTCTTCTTATCTATCGCTTGGGTAGTTTTGTGACACTGCCAGGTATTGACCATGGTGTGTTGGAGTCTTTCACACAGAGCTTCGCAGAAGACGGAAAGAATGCTGGTAACCTTATGGGTTTGCTTAACATCTTCTCTGGTGGTGCGTTCTCTCAGGCTTCAATCTTTGCTCTTGGTGTAATGCCTTACATCACCGCGTCTATCATCATCCAGTTGTTGGGTATCATGGTACCTTACTTCCGTAAGATGCAGCGCGAGGGTGAGAGCGGTCGTCGCAAGATGAATCAGTGGACTCGTTTCCTTACTATCGCAGTATTGCTTTTGCAGGCTCCAGCCTACCTTGGAACTCAGATTCCAGCAAATGCAATCGTAGGTGGTGATGGTTTCATTGTTACTTCTACAATCATTCTTATCGCTGGTACCATGTTTATTATGTGGTTGGGCGAGAAGATCACTGACAAGGGTATTGGTAACGGTGTTTCATTGATCATTATGATTGGTATCTTGGCACGTCTTCCACAGTCATTCCTTACTGAGGTGATGTTCCAGACAGGTGCCCAGGGTAGCATTATCATGCTTATCATCGAGATGGTATTCCTTGCCCTCGTGTTTATGCTTGCTATTGCTATCGTTCAGGCAGTGCGTAAGATTCCAGTACAGTATGCAAAGCGTATTGTAGGTAATAAGCAGTATGGTGGCGTGCGTCAGTACATTCCTTTGAAGCTCAACGCTGCTAACGTAATGCCTATTATCTTTGCTCAGGCTCTTATGTTCATCCCAGGTTTGATTTGGGGTGGTAGCTGGCTTGATGTTACCAGCTTCTGGTACAACTTTACGCTTGTAGTATTGGTAATTGCATTTACTTATTTCTACACTGCAATTATCGTAAATCCTCAAATGATGGCAGACGATATGAAGCGCAACGGTGGTTTCATCCCAGGTGTTAAGCCAGGTAAGAGCACTGTTACTTATATCGATGACATCATGACAAGAATCACACTTCCAGGTTCAATCTTCTTGGCAATCATCACAATTCTTCCAGCGATTGCTATGAACATTGGTATCTCTCAGGGCTTTGCTTACTTCTTCGGAGGTACATCGCTCTTGATTATGGTGGGTGTTGTTCTTGATACTCTAAAGCAGATTGAGAGCTACTTGTTGATGCGTCACTATGACGGTCTTATGAAGACTGGTCGCATTCAGGGTCGCTACTAATAGTTTACCACAAGAGACGGTGCCTTAGAGGCACGCTTCAAGGGCACCGCCGCTTTATTAGTTCAAAAGATGATTTATCTGAAGACCAAAGAGGAGATTGAGATACTCCGTGAGAATAATATCCTTGTAAGCCGTGCGCTTGCTGAGGTTGGTAAGCACATTAAGCCAGGTGTTACGGCACGCGAACTTAATGATATTGCCGAGAAGTTTATTCGTGACAACGGAGCTATACCAGCTTTCCTTGGTTACCAGGGTTACCCAGCGGCATCGACAATATCGATTAACGAGCAGGTAGTTCACGGTATACCATCAGATTATGTCATTAAGGAGGGCGATATCGTATCGGTTGATTTAGGTACCTTTATGAAGGGGTTTGTAGGTGATTCAGCATATACATTTGCTGTAGGCACTGTCAGCGACGAGGTTCGACAGTTGTTGGAAGTCACCAAGGAGGCTCTGCTTAGAGGTGCAGCACAGGCTAAGGCGGGTAATCGCGTAGGCGATATATCGGCAGCCGTGCAGGATTACGCTGAGAGCTTCGGCTTTGGTGTAGTGCGAGAGTTGGAGGGCCATGGCTTGGGCAGAAAGATGCATGAGGAGCCAGGCGTTCCTAACTATGGCGCAAGAGGCAGAGGACCATTATTGAAAGAGGGTATGGTCATTTGCATCGAACCGATGATTACGATGGGAGACAGACGAGTGGTCTTTGAGCGTGACGGTTGGACTGTCCGCACCAAGGATCGAAAGCCGGCAGCGCACTACGAGTACGCGGTGGCTGTGGGTAAGGATGGCCCAGATATTTTGACAGACTTTAGTATCATCGAAGAGGCTATTAAACAGTAAAATCTTATGGCAAAACAGACTGCTATTGAACGAGACGGAACCATCATTGAGGCGTTGTCAAATGCAATGTTCAGGGTGGAATTGGATAACGGACATGTTATCACGGCTCATATCTCAGGTAAGATGCGTATGCACTACATCAAGATCTTACCAGGAGATAAGGTAAAAGTAGAAATGACTCCTTATGATTTGAGTAAGGGTCGAATATCTTTCAGGTACAAATAATTAAGAATGCTTCGGTTATGAAAGTAAGAGCATCAATTAAGAAGAGAAGCGAGGATTGCAAGATTGTTCGTCGCAAGGGTAAGCTCTATGTGATTTGCAAGAAGAATCCTAAGTTCAAAATGCGCCAGGGATAATTTTTAGTTTAACAAACCGAAATTAACGAAAAGAAACATTTATGGCACGTATAGTAGGTGTTGATTTACCAAAAAATAAGCGTGGTGAGATCGGCTTGACCTATATCTATGGTATTGGTCGTTCTACAGCGCAGAAGATCCTTGATAAGGTAGGCGTAAGCCGCGATATTAAGGTTCAGGATTGGACTGACGACCAGGTCGGTGCAATTCGTAGCGCAATTGCAGAGATGGGCATCAAGGTTGAGGGCGAGTGCCGCTCAGTTGTTCAGCTCAACATTAAGCGATTGATGGATATCGGTTGCTACCGTGGTATCCGTCACCGTTTGGGTCTTCCAGTTCGTGGTCAGAGCACAAAGAACAATGCTCGTACTCGTAAGGGTAAGAAGAAGACTGTAGCAAACAAGAAAAAGGCAACTAAGTAATATTAGAGAGTTATGGCAAAGAAAACTGGTACAGTTAAGAAGAAGGTTGTTAAGGTTTCGGCTCAGGGTATGGCTTTCGTACACTCGACCTTCAACAATGTGATCGTAACCATTACTAACGAGGTGGGTGAGGTCATCAGCTGGTCATCAGCAGGTAAGATGGGCTTCCGTGGTTCTAAGAAGAACACCCCTTACGCAGCACAGACAGCAGCTGCTGACTGCGCTAAGGTTGCTTACGATATGGGTTTGCGTAAGGTTAAGGTTTATGTAAAGGGTCCTGGTCAGGGTCGTGAGTCTGCAGTTCGTACTATCCACGGTGCAGGCATCGAGGTTATGGAGATCATCGACGTTACTCCATTGCCACACAACGGTTGCCGTGCTCCTAACCGTCGTCGCGTATAATTCTCGTTAGGGAATATTTACCGATTGACAGTAAGACTAAGCAGATTTGTAAAACTTTACTTTACATTAAAAATTAAAAACAATTATGGCAAGATATATTGGACCAAAGTCGAAGATTGCCCGTCGTTTTGGCGAGGCTATTTACGGTGCTGACAAAGTTCTTGAGAAGCGTAACTTCCCTCCTGGACAGCACGGTCTTGCTCGCAAGCGTAAGAAGAACTCTGAGTATGGCGAGCAGCTTTCTGAGAAGCAGAAGGCAAAGTATACTTACGGTATTTTGGAGAAGCAGTTCGCACGCACTTATGAGGCTGCTGCACGTATGGGCGGTATCACAGGTGAGAACTTGTTGAAGCTTTTGGAGTGCCGTTTGGACAACGTAGTATATCGTTTGGGTATTGCTCCTACACGTGCTGCTGCACGTCAGCTTGTTTCACACCGTCACATCTGTGTTAACGGTAACGTTGTGAACATTCCTTCATACTCATTGAAGGCTGGTGATGTAGTTTCAGTTCGCGAGAAGTCAAAGACTTTGGAGGTTATCACTGATGCATTGGCTGGCTCATCACGTAGCCGCTACGCATGGTTGGAGTGGGACAACGCTTCTATGAGCGGTAAGTTCCTTCAGACCCCAGAGCGTGAGGAGATTCCAGAGAACATCAAGGAGCAGCTTATCGTCGAGTTGTACTCTAAGTAGTAATTTACAAACAAATTCAATATTATGGCAATATTAGCATTCCAAAAACCTGAAAAGGTCATCATGCTGGAGTCGACTTCATCGTTCGGCAGATTTGAGTTCCGTCCTTTGGAGCCTGGCTATGGTATGACAGTCGGAAACGCTTTGCGCCGTGTGTTGCTCTCGTCGTTGGAGGGCTATGCTATCACGACCGTGAAGGTTGCCGGTGTGAACAATGAGTTCGCCGCCGTTCCCGGTGTGATGGAGGGTATGTTGGAGATTATCCTTAATCTCAAGCAGGTACGTTTCATCCGCACAGTAGATAACGAGGAGGCTGAGAAGGTCTCAATCAATGTTGCAGGTGTTACTGAGCTTACTGCTGGTTATATCTCTAACTACCTATCGTTCTTCAAGGTTTTGAACCCAGAGTTGGTGATTTGCCACCTTGCTCCAGGTACAAAGATGCAGTTGACCATTACTATTGGTAAGGGTCGTGGTTATGTACCATCAGAGGAGAATGCGGGCATTGAGAAGGATGTTGATACACTTCCTATCGACTCTATCTTTACACCTATCAAGAACGTTTAGTTCTCTATCGAGGACTACCGTGTCGAGCAGAAGACCGACTACGAGAAGTTGAATTTAGAGATTACTACCGACGGCTCGATTCATCCGAAGGATGCGTTGAAGGAGGCTGCTAAGATTCTTATTCAGCACTTTATGTTGTTCTCAGACGAGAAGATTACTCTCGACAAGGAGGAGCAGCAGGGTGTTGAGGAGTTCGACGAGAGTGTATTGCACATGCGCCAGTTGCTCAAGACAAGACTTGCTGATCAGGATTTGAGTGTTCGTGCGCTCAACTGTTTGAAGGCTGCTGATGTTGAGACAGTTGGTGATCTTGTTAAGCTTCACCGCAACGAGCTCTTGAAGTTCCGTAACTTCGGTAAGAAGTCTCTTACTGAGCTCGATGAGTTGTTGGCAACTCTCAACCTTAAGTTCGGTATGGATGTATCTATCTACAAACTTGATAAAGATTAATTATGAGACACAATAAGAATTTTAATCATCTTGGCAGACAGGCGGGCCACCGTAAGGCAATGCTTTCAAATATGGCTGTATCGCTCATTCTGCACAAGCGTATTCAGACAACTGTTGCTAAGGCTAAGGCTGTTCAGAAGTTCATTGAGCCATTGGTAACAAAGTCAAAGGAGGACACTACTCACTCACGTCGTGTAGTATTCTCATATTTGAAGCAGAAGGAGGCAGTTACTGAGTTGTTCCGCACTATCGCTCCTAAGATTATGGAGCGTCCAGGAGGTTACACTCGTATCCTCAAGACTGGTTTCCGTCTTGGTGATGGTGCTGATATGTGTATCATCGAGTTCGTTGATTTCAACGAGACTTACACATTCGGTCGCGAGGCTGCTGCTCCAGTTGCTGAGGCTAAGCCTAAGACACGTCGTTCTCGCAAGAAGTCTACAGATGCAACTGAGGATGCAACTGTAGTAGCTGAGAAGAAGACTGCAAAGGCAGCTCCTAAGGCTGCTGCAAAGGCTTCTGCTGCAAAGGGTGCAAAGAAGACAAACGTGGGTAAGAAGATGTAATTCATCTTTCGTGGGGGCGCAAGTCCCAACCCATTCGAGATATCGTGGGGGAGTAGTGATACTCTTCCACGATATTTTTTTATACTCTCAGTATCACCTCCTTTAATATCGAGATAGAGTTGTTGTAGTTTAGGATATTTTTATTATTTTTGCGATGTTGAATACTCTGCAAATTCTAAAAATTTTAATATAGCTATGAAAAGACTATTTTCGGTGGCTTTGATAGCCATTATGACCTTCGCATTGACATCTTGCGATATTCTAAATTCAGAAGAACCAGCACCAGCACCAACTCAGGGTCTAACCTTGACATCGCCAGATGTTATTAATGTTGAAGCTAAGGGTGGTAACTTCCAGATCACTTACGCCATCACGGGTGAAGTCACTGTTGAGGCTACAACAGACAACCCTCAGATGATTGATGCTATCAATTCTAATACTCCGGGTTATATCCGCTTCCGTGTTGCTGAGAATACCGCCCCTGAGGCGCGTGAGGCGTATGTTATCATTACCTACGGTAACAATTTTGTTCGTGTAAAGGTTATGCAGGAGGCTGCAGAAGCTGCACAGCTTGAGGTTGTTAATATTGCAGCTAACCAGCTTGTAGGTAACTATTATGCTGAGGATCTCGCACCTGGTGTAGGTCACTACTGGATTATCATCACAAAGAATGGTTTTGTAAATGGCGAAACTATTATTGGTGGTGAGTACTTCCGTTTGGATCTTATTGCTCCACTTACTGATGCGACTGAGAATATCACTCTTCCAGACGGCGACTATCGTTTCGATCCATCATTGGCATACGATGAGTTTACCATTGTGAGCGTTGGTAATACCGATTACACTTGGATTGACAGCACTGGCGAGCCTTGGGGATACAACTTGGTAGATGCTTCTCTTAGTGTCAAGGGTAACCACATGGAGCTTGTGGCTACAACCGCAGAGAAGGAGTTTCACGTAACCTTCGACGGTACATATTCGCTTACTCCTCCATACGTGATTACAGATTATGTGTCGAGCCTTACGGAAGATACTGTTATCGATGTGTCAAACTGCCGCGCGTCATTCCAGAACTTCGGCGATTACTGGGATTGCGGCTATACTAACTGGAACGTTGAGTTTGTATGCTACGACGGTATGAAGTACGGTACATACGTTGTTCTTGACCTTATTTCAGAATCTGCAATAGATATCTCTGGTACATATAAGGCTTCTGGCTTTACTGCTGAGGATCCTACTAAGCCAGACTTCCGTCCAGGTGTATTTGTTCCAGGTTTCCGCGTATCTGATGTTTCAGATTTGCTATTGGGTTCGTTGTTTATGGTCTACAAGGATGGCTTGTGCGTATCTCAGGCATCGTTGTACGACGGTACTATCACCATCACTAAGCTCGGTGATGGCTACTGTAACATCGTTATCGATGCATACGATGATGCACCAACGCGCAATAAGATTACGCTTAACTGGACTGGCGCTATGTAGTGTTGGATAAAAGGAGATTTTGAGTAAATAATAATATAACTAACAACTAAAACTATGAAAAAACTAAATTGGTTGATTGCACTTGTATCGGTGTTTTCACTATCATTTGTTTCTTGTGGTGGTGATGATGTAGACAAGCCTACTCCAGCGCCTACGCCTAACCCAGGTGAGACAGTTGAGCTTAGCTTCGACATCGAGTCAGACGAGATTACACACATCTCAGCGAGCTTTATTGTGACCCCAAGTGTAGACACTGAGGACTACTTGTGTGTTCTTTACGATGCAGAGACTTTTGAGTCTATCAAGGAGCGCTATTTCGTAAATGTTCTCTTCCAGGAGCTTAAGGCCGAGGCTGCTACTATTGGTATGACCTTGTCTCAGTATTTGGAGCAGTATGTTGATCAGGGTGTCTCAACCCCTTCATACTCTAACCTTGCTGCAAGCAGCGATTACTATCTTGTAGTTTTCGGTGTTGACACTACTGGTGAGTGCAAGGCAACTACTGATTTGTTCAAGCACAAGTTTACTACTGCTGAGGCTCCAACAGTGGATGTTACATTTGATATCGAGACTGTGGTTAATGGTACTGACGCTACTATTACCGTAACACCATCTAATAAGAGTGCTATTTGGTACTATGCACTTCTTTCTTCTGCTGAGTATGCTCAGTATTTGGAGATGGGTTACACTCCAGAGACTGTCATCAAAGGTATGTACACAGCTCAGCTTGAGCGGTTGATGGGCGCTGGTAAGAGCGTTAAGGAGGCTATCAATGAGACCTTCCATATCTGCTCTGAGTCATACCCTTCAAAGACTTTCAATGTCTCATACTTGACTTACAATACTGAGTATACACATATCGTTGCAGGTGTTGTTATTGACCTTGTTGGCGATAGTGCAAACATCACACTTGCATCGCCTGTTTATACTCCAACCTTTACAACAAACGATATCGGTGAGGTCGACTTAACATTCGAGATTACAGTTACCGACATCGAGCCTATGCGTGCAGCTGTCAAGGTTGTGCCTTCAGACTTGAATCAGTATTTCTACTGGCAGATTGGTGAGTGGGACGGTAAGTCTTCAGCCGAGGAGGTTCTAAAGACCATTCAGCCATATATGCCTTACACAGGTATCCAGGATTACACTGGTGGTCCAGGTAGCCCATATAAGATGACTCTTGATGCTCCAGATACCGATTACTTCGTTATCGCCTTTGGTTATGCTCCAGGTGCGGGTATCACTACCGAACCTACTATGGTTACCTTCCGCACATTGCCAGCAGAACCAGCAGAGAATACTACCTTCGATGTTACTGTGAACGAGGCTTCAGTATCGCCATACGGCTTTACTTTCAATGTTGCGGCATCTAACAACACTACCTACTACTTTATGGGTATCGCTGCTGAGGGTTACTTCGACGAGGAGACTACTATCAAAGAGTACAATGCCTCTATCGATCAACTTCTTGCAGATTACCAGGCATACTATGGCCCAAGCTACACAATGGCTCAGTTGTTGTCTTCAAACTACTACCGTGGTGGCTACGACGATGTCCCTGTAACTGATCTTACGCCTGGCACTACGTATATGGTATACGTTGCGGCTCTTGATATTACTACTGGTCACGTAGCTAAGCTTCACAAGTTTGAGAATCTTGTTACTACAAAGAGCTTGGGTGATGCTCGTCCATCTATCACTTTAAAGCACTACTCAGGTCGTGATGAGGCTGGTACTATCTTTGGCAACGCTGCAGCTACTGAGGCTAAGGCTATTGTAGTTGCAGAGTTTGGCAATCTTGACAATGCTCGTTCTCTCTTCTGTTATATGTCAGAGGGTGATGCTACCGACCTACAGGAGATTACCGATGCGTATATTTGGAAAGTTGTTGATGGCTACTGGGATACAGTATCGGTTAAGCAGCCATATTTCTTCTTTACTTGTGCTTGGGAAACTGCACAAACTGTTGTAGCGTATGCTGTTGATAAGTCAGGTAAGCCAGGTATGATGAGCCGTGAGCTTATTACCCCAATCCTTGATCGTGCAGGCGATATCGAGGAGCTTCGCGCTTTGGTTAATGAGCTAAACGCAGCTTCTGGCAAGGCTGCTGCTTGCGTAGCTGCTAAGTCGCTTGTTATCGCAGAGTAGGGTATTACCTATATATAATATAAGTAGTTGCTCGGCAGTAGTGCCGAGCAACTACTTTTTTAACTGAAAAGTTCACCTTTCACTTTTAAGTTGCTTCTCCACTAAACTGGTGAATTTATCAACGAAAATCGCTGAGGTGTAGTGTATTTGCGTAGGTGTGGTACAGAGGAAGATGAAAAATAATTTTCATACTTATGTGCATATATTCCGCATATTTAGATTATTTATGCAAATAATTTGAGAAATACTTGCGTAATTCAAAAATTTTTGCTTACATTTGCATAAACAATAGGGGATTTTGTCCCCATTTCGTGATTTTAGACACTTAAAATTAACTAATTTTTTAACTTAAAACTTTAACACTATGAGGAAGATTTTTGCAAACCTCAAGTCTGTTGTAGCACTCGCAGTTGTGGCTGCTATGACATTGTCTGTATCTTGTATGTACGATGATACAGCTCTTACAAAGCGTGTTGACAAGGTTGAGAAGGACCTTGCAGCTTTGACTGAGAAGGTAAACGGTTTGGACACTGAGGCAATTGAGAGCCTTATCAACGGTCTAACTGTTATTACTGGCGTTACTACTGATGAGGCTGGTAACACTGTTGTTACTTTGTCTAACGGTGAGTCTTTCACTGTTCTTGCTGAGTGCGAGGGTCTTCAGTACCGCACTGAGAACGGCGTTTTGGAGATTAGCGCTGACGGTGTGAATTGGGTAGCTGTTACAGCTGACGCTGCTTGCCTTGTTCAGGAGGTACGCACTAACGCTGACGGTACTGTAACTCTTGTATTCGCTGATGGCACTGAGTTCACAGGCGCAGTTGCTGAGCTTATCGAGTGTGAGGCTACTCGTTCTGCAGTTTACGTAGTATCAGGTACTCCTAAGGCTGTTCAGTTCACTGTAAACGATGCAGTTGCTGACATCAATGTAATGAATCAGCCATTCGGTTGGTCAGCTACAGTTGAGGAGTACGTAGCACCTGAGGAGCCAGATTACGACGATGATTTCGGCGTATTGGCAGTTGGTGGTACTGAGTACGTTTTGAACATCAATGCTCCATCTGCTGAGTTGGTTAAGGCTGGCTTCGCAGCTAAGGAGGGTGTTGTATCTGTACACTTCAACACAGCAGCTGGTGCTTGTAAGGTATTGAAGGTAGACGTAACTCTTGCTGAGCTTACTTTGAACGTTGACGCTAACGGTAACATCACTATCGTTAACACTATCGCTCTTGAGCAGGAGAACTACTGGGGTGAGAAGTTCACTGACTTCGCTGATTTCTGGATTGGTGTTATGCCTAAGGCTCTTTACGAGCAGAATGGTGATAAGACCCTTGTAAACGACTTTGATGATTGGAATTACGAGTACTACTCTTGCGCAGCTACACAGCGTGGTACAGGTCTTGGCAACATCCTCGAGCTTCAGCAGTACGAGGAGGGCATTTATGAGAAGGAGGTTCTTGAGTTCTCAGTTGAGCAGCTTGCAGGTGCTTTCTGGCCTACATATAACTTCGAGTTGGGCGAGTCTTATGTAATCTTCTTGGCTCTTGACACTGAGATGATTGACTACGTTGCACACCCAGTATTGACAAACGCTATTATGACTGAGTACACTAAGGTTTTGGTTGATGCTCAGGTAGTAGAGGGTTCAGAGAAGTGGAACGATGTTACTGTAAACTTCAACTTGGCTGGTTTCGACTACTTCTCAGTAGGTTGGTTGAGCGTTGCTGAGGTTGAGGAGTACCTATCTTACGGTATGTACGCTTCAGCTGAGGAGTTCATCGCTGAGTATATTAATGCTTACGGTGTAATGAGCGCAGGTGCACTTCTTGCT
Source organism: Alistipes sp. (assembly GCA_045633525.1). Lineage (GTDB taxonomy): Bacteria > Bacteroidota > Bacteroidia > Bacteroidales > Rikenellaceae > Alistipes. The sequence continues at coordinate 12,938 of JAZQYM010000027.1, forward strand.
GGTGATCACCTTGAGGCTACTTACAACCTTTCTGAGCTTGCATCTATGTCTATGACTGAGTGGGCTCCAGAGCTTTTGGTTGACACTGAGTACTACTTCTTCGTATATCCATTCAACGCTAAGGACCAGATGGAGATTTACCAGCACACCTTCGTAGCTGAGAACCTCCGCATATACGGTACTTTCGCAACTGCTGGTCTTGTAGCTGGTGAGTTCGAGGCAGGTGCTGAGTTCGAGGTAGTTTCACACGATGAGAAAGAGATCAATGTAAATGTAACATTTGCAGAGGACGTTAAGTCTGTAATGTACGCTTGGTATAGCGAGGCATTCCTTGATCCAGAGGAGGCTGTTGCAGACCTTATGGATCCTTACAACTATTACGCTTACACTGTAACCTTCGACGAGTACACAACTTATCTTGAGGCTTCTAAGTCTTCATACTACGGTATCGACAACCCTATCACTCTTGTAATGCTTGCTATCAACTCTAACGGTGAGTACGTAGTAATCCAGAAGGAGTTCGTATATGTAGAGCCACAGCTTCCACAGGTTGAGATTACTTCATTTGAGTATGTAGCTCGTTCTATGGAGCTTGATGATAACCCAGATACAGGTGGTGGTGACTTCGTTTACGATATCACTTGCGCAAATGGTGAGACATTCCGCCTTGGTTTGTACTGGTCTTATGCAGACGCTGCTACTGGCGCAATTTTGAACGGTACTTACAACTACTGCTACAATGCACTTGATGCTATGTACGGTGGTTGGGACGGTTTCGTAATCGTATCAGATACTACCTACTACGACTCTAAGTTGACAGTTACTGACGACCAGATCGTTTTGAAGCTTAAGGGTATTGCAGAGTATGTATTCAACAAGAATGCTGCTCCTGTAGAGCCTGAGCCAGTAGATCCTTTTGCTACAGCAGCATTGGTAACTGATACTACTTTCAACGGTTTCAATCCTTATGATGTAACATTCGGTTTTGAGAATGGTGATCAGGTAGCTGTTCGTTTCAACACTATCGGTGCTCAGTACCTACACTTGGGTGCTTGGCAGACTGAGAACTGGCAGGATCCTCACTACATCAGCCAGGTTAAGTTGAATGGTGAGTTAGCTAGTATTACTGCTTGCAATGTAGCTTATGAGAACGATGCTTACACTGTAACAATGTCTGTATACGAGTATACTAATTATACTACTACCGAGTACACTTATACAGGTGCTATCGAGGGTTTGATCGCTCCAGAGGCTTGCGACTGTCTTAAGGAGCCAGAGGAGGTAGTTCTTCCAGAGTTCGTTATCCCAGGTGAGGGTGGTACTTATACATACGACTTCCGCTATACTAAGTTGGTAGATGGTTTGGATGCAGCTAACGCAATTCGCGTTGCACAGGATAATGGTTGGATTTGGGATATCAAGTTCAATCCAGGTCTTTCAAGCATCGTCCCAGGTGACTACACAGCTGTTCAGGGCTTTACAACAGCAGATGCTCTTGAGGTAGATACTTATAATGGTAGTGTTCAGTATGGTGATAACTATCAGTTCTTCTATCCAGATAGCTTCAGCGAGGTTTCTATCAATGTTCAGCAGGAGGGCGAGTTCTACTGTATTACATTGATTGGTGCTAATGGCTATAGCGCTGAGGGTAAGACTTACCGTCTTGTTTACATTGGTAAGATTCAGTAATCAGCTTACGGTAATATACCACTTCGGAGCTTCCCCACGGGGAGGCTCCGATTTTTTTTGCGTCGGGGAAAAGAGTATAGAGTCAAAGGAATCATAGGTGGGAATAGAGATAAAAGCAATCTATAGATGTTAGCCAAAGCCTATGTAACTCTATTTTTATGGATGCGATAGGTGCAATTATCGGTTTAATATGCAGAATTTGTCACGTTGTTACCATAATTTTTGCGAATATTTCTTATCTATTATGCCAATTGTCATCTTTTTACTATCTTTGTTACACAGATAAATACTAAATACATAAAAATATGAAGACTTTATTTCTACGACTCACAGCGTTAATCGCTATCGTGTCACTATCGTTGTCGTGCGAAATCTTAAAGCAAGAGCCTGCAACGCCAAACACTCCAAACACCCCAGAGGAGCCAAACGATCCAGAGGTGCCAAACGATCCAGAGGTGCCTACAACGCAGGATATCACTATCACTGTGAAGAATGTAACAGAGCTATCTTACACCTTCGATATTATCCCTCAGGACAAGGAGTTGGAGTATATCTACATCAGCGAGACTGGCAAGAACCTCGCTTCGCTCGGCTTGGAGACTCCTGAGCAGATTATCGCATACGATCTACAGATGATTATCGCCGAGGCTGAGGCCTTTAACGAGAGCGTTGAGGAGCTTATGTATGAGTATTATATCAATCAGGGCGATATCAAAGATATGACTATCAATGGTATACCTCCAGGTGAGGAGTTCGTTGTATATGCCTATGGTGTGGAGATGGTGGATGGCCTCCCAGTGCCAACAACAGAGTTTACAATCGTGCGTGGCACAACACTCGAGTCTACACCTATCGAGGTAGAGCTTAGCGCTTCAGCTGTGGTTAATGGTACATCAGTAGATATCGCTATTGATCCTTTGACCTATGATGGTCGCTACTTCATCTTTGCTGAGCCTGTAGCTTCGATTGTAGAGTCGCAGAATCCTACAAACGAGGAGTTGAAGAGCGCTGCAATGGATATATGGTATCAGAATCTTAGCGTCTATCTCCGTTATGGCTTCTCGTTGGAGGCTACATTGGATCAGTTTACATATTCTGGTCCTATCTCCGTTACTGAGAGCTTCGATGCAAACACCCAGTATCTACTCGCTGTAGTGCCTATCGCTGATAGCGGTTTGGTATATGGCTACCCTACAGTCGTGCTATTCCAGACTGAGGAGGTGGGTAAGTCGGATAATATCCTAACAATATCTGTGGATAATCTTAAGCCTCGCGATGTTACTATATTGGTGAAAACAACAAATGACGATCCATATCTACTCGCTTGCTTCACAAAGGAGTATTTCGACTATATGACCGATCAGGAGATTATTGACTTCTATATCACTAACTACGGCTACGACTACCCAATATATGGCGACCTTGAGTACCCTATGACAGGTCTCGAGCCTAACACCGAGTATCTTATCGCAGCATTTGGCTGCGAGGGCGGTGTGGCGACAACAGAGCTATTCCGCTATGAGTTCGCAACACCAGAGGAGGTAATCGCTGATATCGCAGTGTCGATAACCGTTGTCGGTCACTACGACACCAAGGAGGTGGCTGCTCTCGATAGCAACTATGCCGACCTTACATCGTATGACACAATCTTCTCTTGGCGTGTGGAGGCTGAGCCAGCAGCTGCATACTACTATCGTGCAGCTTATAAGAGCGCATCGGTGGCAAATGTCAGTGACGAGGCTCTCTTGGCATCGCTATTGAATGGTTCGCCTAAGACTTCGCCTATCGTGAATAACTTTGTGGCATACGGTACTGAGTATGTATGTTGTGCTGTGGCTGTGGACGAGAATGGTAACATAAGCAACCTATACCGCACAGAGCCAATATCTATAACATACGAAAATCGCGGCAACGCACAGGACTTCCTTGACTATATGCACCCATCGCAGGCATCACGAGCTAGCTTCGAGAGCCTTGTAGTGGAGGAGGTAGTAGAGTGGTAAGCAAAAGAGAGGAGAGTGAATAAAAAGTGTATTTTGTCGTTACGCTTGCCCTCAAAATGCTCATTTACGCT